>JANMJX010000027.1:0-14439 GCA_031371575.1 Sphingomonadales bacterium | reverse complement strand
GTGGCAAAGGCCCTGTCCCACGCATCGTCACCAAGCATGAAGCCAAGCAGGACCCCAACTGGCTCAGCTCCTTTTGCGGCAAGATCAGACAGATTGGACGACACCAGTTTCCATGCCACATCCTGAGGATTGGCGTTTGACTGGAAATGTACGCCTTCCGCCATCATGTCATGTGTGATGATCAGCGCGGCATCGCCCACTTCGATGACGGCGACATCATCCATTAAACCGCGCGCTGCAGGGTCGGTGGCAAAGCCACGCAAGATGTTGATGAAAGCGGATTCGGTGGTCATGTCCGAATGTTAACGCATCGCACGGGCATTCCGAACCTTAAATCAGGAACAGCCCGTTCAGCGCGGGCGAACATCCTTGGCAACAGCGTCCAGTAACCCATTGACAAACTTTGCATCTTTCTTGTCAAAAAAGGCGTGCGCCACATCGAGATATTCGTCGATGACCGTCGCGGTGGGCACATCTGGCCGCGCAATAAGTTCATAGGTGCCGCACCGCAGAATCTGGAGCATTGTCTTGTCCAAACGGTCCATCTTCCATTTTTCGCCAAGCTTGCCATCAACGAGCGTGTCAATTTCTGCGCGCCGCGCATCGACGCCGGATACGACATCATCGAAAAAATCGGGGTCGGCGTCGGCATATTGCGCGTCTTCGATTTCCTGCCCCAGCCGGTGCGAGTGAAATTCGTTCAACAGCCGGGCAATGCCGATATCTTCCATGTCCATTTGATACAGCGCTTGCACGGACGCAAGCCGGGCAGCCGAACGGGATTTCGATTTTGCACTGGCGTTGTTGGGACTCATAATCTTTTCCTGACACTCGCCGCATGGGCGGGTAAACCTTCGGCATCGGCAAGCGTTGCCGCCGCCGGGCCGATAACATTGATAGCATTTCGGTCGAGAGCGATGAAGCTGGTGCGCTTCATGAAATCGAGCACCGAAAGTCCTGATGCAAAACGTGCGCGGCGTCCGGTCGGTAGCACATGATTGGGTCCTGCGACATAATCGCCAATCGCTTCGGGTGTCATCCGTCCGAGGAACACCGAGCCTGCATGCCGCACAAGGTCGAACAGGCGTTCGGCACGATCATCGTCGACCGCAAGTTCAAGATGTTCGGCAGCGAGCCTGTTGACCAGCGGCATTCCAGCTTCGAGATCTTCAACAACAACAATAGCGCCAAAATCATCCCAGCTTTGACGCGCAACAGCGCCAGTTGAAAGCGCAGATATCTGTGCATCAACTGCGACCGAAACCTTGTCGGCAAAACCGGCATCGTCGGTAAACAGGATCGACTGGCTGGTCGGGTCATGCTCGGCCTGACTGAGTAGGTCGGCTGCTATCCATTCGGGATCGTTGAGGGCATCGGCAACCACAACGATTTCGGAAGGCCCAGCGACCATGTCGATACCGACCACACCATAAAGCTGACGCTTGGCCTCTGCGACCCACGCATTGCCAGGGCCAGTGATCACGTCGACTGGCCGAATCCGATCAGTGCCATAAGCCAACGCAGCAATCGCCTGCGCGCCTCCGACGCGCCAGATTTCATCAACGCCGGCCAAATAGGCAGCAGCCATGACGGTCTGGTTGGTCTCACCTCCGGGCGTTGGCGTCACCATCACGATGCGCTCTACGCCAGCCACCTTGGCAGGAATTGCGTTCATCAATACCGACGACGGATAGGCTGCACGACCGCCCGGAACATAGACCCCAGCCGCGTCAACAGCAGACCAGCGCGCCCCGAGCCGAATATTGTCATTATCCCGATAGTCACGGTTTTCGGGCAATTGCGCCTTGTGATAGGCCTTGATTCGCGTAGCTGCGAGCGTCAGCGCATCGCGCAAACCGGGTTCCAGCCCGTCATACGCTGCCTTGCACTGCGCAGCATCAATCTGCCAGCCAGCGATATCGAGGTCAAAGCCGTCAAAGCGCTTCGTCATCTCCACGAGGGTTGCGTCGCCATGGGCACGGACATCGCGAATTGTCTGCACAACGTCGCTGGACACGTCGGCATCAGCTTCGCGCCGGCCGTTTACCAGCGCGTCAAAGGCTTCGCCAAAGCCAGCGTCTGAGGAGTTAAGTCGCTGCATGAATGCTCACCAATTCCCTGAAGCGTTGGACCATCTGCGGTATGGTCCCGCTCATCATTTTGAACGCCGCGCGGTTGACGATCAGCCGCGCCGACACCTGGCTGATCACCGCCGTTTCGACCAAGCCGTTTTCGGCGAGCGTCTTGCCCGACGAGACCAGATCGACAATCCGGCCGGACAGCCCAAGCAAAGGCGCAAGCTCCATTGCGCCATTCAATTTCACGCATTCGGCCTGAATGCCACGCGCCTGATAATAACGACTTGTCGTGGCAGGATATTTTGTGGCCACGCGGATATGTCCGCCTTGCACATCATCAACCGTGCCATGGGGCATCGCCACCGATATGCGGCAACGGCCAATACCCAGGTCCACCGGTGCATAAAGTTCGGAATAGTCGAATTCATCTATGACATCGGAACCGACAATGCCGATCTGCGCAGCACCGTGCGCGACAAAGGTCGCGACGTCGAATGCCCGCACACGAATGATGCTGATTGCAGGGTCGTTGGTCGCAAACAGCAGCGCACGACTGGCTTCGTCGAAAAACGCAGGTTCAGGCGCAATGCCCGCTTCCTGCATCAACGGCAACGCTTCGTCGAGAATCCGACCCTTGGGGATGGCAAAGATGATAGGTTCTGTCACAATGGGCGCGCTTTAGGGGTCGCAGACGGAAAGGGCAATATGGCAGAGTCTATAGCGTCACACGAATATGGCAAAGGCGCGATGGATGACCGGCGCGTGGCTGAAGGTATCAGGCTTCAGGCAGAACATTGCCGTCGCAACGGCGCACCGGCCACTGCGCACATCGTCGAGGCGCAGCTTGCACTGATGCAAAGCGAAACCAAATGCGGTCAACGCATTGCGAACTGGCCCGGGCTTCCACTTGAAGATGCCATGCCATTACGGTTGGCAGGCGGCTTTCACCATTTGCACCTGACAGGCGCGGATGACCGGCTTGCACCCATTTATGACGGCAACATTGTCGACCAGAGCGAAATCGACGGCATTATCATCGCCGTGACCCACGACCATGACGCGCTGCTGCTGCCCTGGTTCGATGGCCCGCCGCAAACCAACGAAGCCGGACGCTCTGCCAACTTCATGGCTGCCTTGCTCTGGTTGTCGCCCAAAATCGGTTCCCGGTTTGCACTGAACGAATTGGGAGCAAGCGCGGGCATCAACAGTATGATGGATCGTTACCATTATGATCTGGGCGGCGTCACCGTTGGTCCGGCCAGTTCGCCAATGCGCATTAAGCCCGACTGGCGGGGTCCACCACCGCCGGAGGCCACGGTTGAAATCACGCAGATCAGCGGCTGCGACCAGGCCCCTGTTGATTTGTCCGACCCGCTATCTGCACTCCGGGTCAAAAGCTATGTCTGGCCTGAAAATGTCGCGCGGCTCGAACGAATGGATGCCGCCATCAAGCTTGCCGCCGAATCCCCGCCAATTGTGGATCAGGCCGACGCGCTCGACTGGGTGCTGGCCCGGCTTTCCGAGCAGCAGGAATCCCAAGTCGCGCGCATATTCAACCATTCGATCGTGTGGCAGTATATTCCCGAGGACCGGCGCCGGAAAATCAGGGCAGCAATCGAGGCTGCTGGCCAACGCGCAACGCGTGAAAAGCCGCTTGGCTGGATCATGCTCGAAACCAATCGTGAAACATTCAAGCATGAGCTCATGGTCAAATACTGGCCGGGACCTGAACAGTGGCACCTGTTGGCGGAAGCACAGGCGCACGGTGCATGGATTAATTGGCTGGGCGATTAGCCCAGAAACTTGTCCATGGCGGCATTTACCGCTTCGGGCTTTTCCCAGATCACGAAATGCCCGCAGTCCTCGACTGGTTCGATGGTTACATTGGGCACAAGTTCCTCGATGCCATCGATATTGCTTGGCGGCAGAGCGAGGTCGTCCATTGCCCAGACCACTAAGGTCGGGATCATCAATTTCGGAAAAGCGCCAGCGGCGAATGCGGGAATTTCTGCCTCCTCATCCATAGCAGGCACGTACAACGCAGATGCGCGGTACCAGTTGAGCATGCCGAAACACGCATCACGGTCCGTCCAGTCTGCGAGCAAGGCAGTGCGCTCATCGGGCTCCATCGCGCTTGGCTTGTCCCACTTGATGGTCTTCAGCAACAGCCCGGTCAGCCCCTCTTCGTCCACCAGCGCGTCATTAGCCGGATCCCGGAAGGCGCGGATATACTGACTTGAGGCGCGCTGGTTCATATCGGTAATCAACAACCGTTGGAAAAGATACGGATGCGGCGCGTTGGCGATAATCGCGCGCGGTACGCGGCCAGCCCATGCGGGATTGAACGCGCCGGGTTGGCCATTCAACGCAACGCTCCACGCAATGGCACCACCCCAGTCATGGCCAGCAATAACGAACTCCTGCACATCCAAAGCGTCAGCCAAGGCAAAAATATCTGCGGTCAGCTTGTCCGCAGTGTAGGCGTCAACGTCCTGCGGCTTCGACGTGCCCCGATAGCCGCGCTGGTCGGGCGCAATGCAGTAAAAACGATCGGCGAAGTGCGCCATCTGGTGCCGCCATGTGCGGTGCGATTCCGGAAAGCCATGCAGGAAAATGATGGCAGGATTGGCCGGGTCGCCCGCCGTAAACACATCCATATCGATACCTGTCGAAAGCGACAGACGGTGCGAGGAAAGTCCAGTCATAACATGCAGGCCTTTAGTAACAGGAACAAAAACAGGCAAAAAGGGACGGTGCCTCAGTTCACCCGCTTCACGCGGATGCCTGTGTTGCCCATGACAAGCATATAACTGCCTAATGCGCCTTGCTTGATCTTAAACGGCTTGCCGTTTTTCAAAATCTTGGAAATGCCCTGCGTGGTTTGCCACGTGCCAGCATCTTTGACGGTGAACTGGTATTTCCCGTACGGGAGCGCTTGAACGTCTGCGAGTTCGCCCTCAATCTCCTTAAACTCGTTAGCCTGTTCTTGGTCATTTCCGCCGAAAAACGGGATATTGGGCAGCGAGAAGCCAAACAGGGACCGCCTGGTTTTCCGGACTTCACCCTGATCGAGGACGACGAGTTGCCGGTTCTCGGTAGCTTCTTCCAGCGTCTTTGCAGCCGCGTCAAAGCAGCGCAGGCGCTCAGCGTTGTCCGATATAGCACGACAAGCCACGACATCGCTATATGCCTTTGGGCGGCTTATCTCTTTGTCAGCCGCTTGCGCAGACGAAGCGCAAAGCGCAGATACGACAATGGCGTAGGTCAGCTTGGTCATGTTTCTCTCCGCTTGGGGGCCAGCACTCTTTTGCTGTGGAATAGCTAAACTTCGCCCGGTGCACTAGCCTTGATCGCGAGCGCATGCACGCGGGCTCCGGGGATGTCGCCAAGTGCCTTGTTCACCATGCGTTGCCGGTTGAGGCGCGAAACACCGGCAAAAGCTATGCTTTCTATTTCAATGGTGAAATGCGATTCACCCGACCCGTCATCGCCGCTGTGGCCGTGATGCTGAGCGCTGTCATTGATCACGGCTAGCCGAACCGGCGTGAATGCCGTTTTGAGCAGCATTTCCATTTCAATTTGCGCAGGACCTTTTTTCATGGGCCGCTCTTCCCATATCACAAGTTTTTCGCCAAGGAAAATCATGGCCTCCGACCGTACCACCGACCGATTTCATGGCCGTATTCGCGGCGCTGGAAGGAAATGCGCCTATCCGCGCTGCCGTGAGGCAGGCGAGTTTCGCGCGCCCGACCCTCAAGGTCAGGCGGCGTCGGCAAATGGGCCGGGCGACTATCAATATCTCTGTCTGGACCATGTCCGCGCGTTCAACGCCGGTTATGACTGGTTCGCCGGTATGACCGCCGACGAAATTTTGAGGGCGCAAAGCCCGATCAACGTCTGGCCAAGCGAAACGCGCGCATTCCGGGCAAATGGTAATGTTGATTCGCCACCCAAATGGGCTGATTTCAAAGACCCGCTGGACGCCATTTCTACGAGGTTTCGTTCACGATTGCCCAAAGAGCGCGCTGATGGACATTATCTGTCGCCGGAAGACCGCAAGGCGCTAAAGACGCTAGGGCTTGGCGAGGATGCCGACCGGCGCGCGTTGCGCAGCGCCTATTCGGCAAAGGTGCGGGCCTATCATCCGGACAAAAATGGCGGCAACCGGTCTTATGAAAAGGCTTTGCAAGACGTGATTGCTGCTTATACGCACCTTAAAACATCGCCTGCTTTCATTTGACGAGAACGACATGACCGATATCCCGAATATTCAACCTGACAGTCGCGACGCAACCATCCTTGCCGCGCCCGATAATATGGTCAGTGTGCGGGAATTGTTCGGCATTGATGTCGATATGGAATGCCCCGCTTTTTCGGTCGCCGATGAACGCGTGCCGGACACCGACGACAGCTATGTCTTCGACCCGGACACCACGCTCGCGATCCTCGCTGGCTTTGCGCATAATCGCCGCGTGATGGTGCAGGGTTATCACGGCACTGGCAAATCCACGCATATTGAACAGGTTGCAGCGCGCCTGAAATGGCCCTGCATCCGCATCAACCTCGATGCGCATATCAGCCGTATCGACCTGATCGGGCGCGATGCCATTGTTCTGCGCGATGGGCAGCAAGTGACCGAGTTTCGCGAAGGTCTTTTGCCATGGGCATTGCAAACGCCAACCGCGTTGGTGTTTGACGAATATGACGCTGGACGCCCCGACGTGATGTTCGTTATCCAACGGGTGTTGGAAACCGAAGGCAAGCTCACATTGCTTGATCAGAACCGAGTCATTCGCCCTAACCCGTTCTTCCGCCTGTTTGCGACCGCCAACACCGTTGGACTCGGCGACACCAGCGGATTGTACCATGGCACCCAGGCGATCAACCAAGGCCAGATGGACCGCTGGAATATCGTTGTTGGCCTGAACTACCTGCCAGCCCAAGTTGAAGGCGAAATCGTTCTGGCCAAGGCATCAGGCACTGACGCCGCGACCGTCGCCAATATGGTCAAGGTTGCCGAAATGACTCGTCAGGGCTTTATCAATGGTGACATCTCGACGGTGATGAGCCCACGAACCGTAATAACCTGGGCGCAGAATACGGCGATTTTCAAAAATGTCGGCTTTGCCTTCCGCCTGTCATTCCTGAACAAATGCGACGACGCCGAGCGCGCCCTGGTCGCCGAATATTATCAACGCGTTTTTGGACAGGACCTGCCCGAAAGTGTCGTTGGCAAATCAAAGTAAATACCGGCTATTTTGCCGCTGTTTGTTGAAAGGACTTTATATGAAACGCATCGCAATTGCTCTCGCGCTCATGCTTTCCGCCTCGCCTGCCTTTGCCGCCTTGAAAGCTGGCGCACGCGCGACCGATTTTACAACGCAAGCCGTGCTTGCTGGCAAGGCTGATACATTCAACCTCAACAAGGCACTGAAACGCGGCCCTGTCGTGTTGTATTTCTACCCTAAGGCTTTCACCTCCGGTTGTACGGTCGAAGCCCATGAATTTTCCGAAGCTGCAGATGACTTTGCCGCTTATGGTGCGTCCATCGTCGGCATGTCGGCAGATAATCTGGACACGTTGAAGCGCTTCTCTGTTGAGGCTTGCCGCAACAAGTTCATGGTCGGGATCGCGACCAAGCCAATGATCAAAAATTACAAGGTCAGCCTGCCCGTTGGCGGCATGACCAACCGGACAACCTATGTCATCGCACCCGATGGCAAGGTGTTGTTTGCGTATTCGGAATTGGGCGTGAAGGGCCATGTGTCAGGCGCGCTGAATGCCGTGAAGACCTGGCGCGCAGCTCATCCCAAAGGATGATGATGCGCAAAATATGCCTTTTATGTTCACCGCTGCTTTTGGCGGGTTGCACTGTGGCTGTCCAATATGGCGACATTCCACATAGTCAGCTCGTCGAAAGCCCGCGTTGTAATCCCGCGCAAAGCGACAGCGCGGCGATTGCCGGCAAGGATTACTTCCTCGTCACCAGCCGCTTGCCCGATTGCCGCACGGACAACCTATTGTTGACCAATCAACGGGCCGACAAGGTGCGTTATGGGCGGTTCGCCCCGCCAGAAAAGATTAAGCCCGCCAAGGGCGAAGCCATTATGAATGTGCCTTTGGCTTTTCAGCCCGAGGACGCGTGGTGGCAAGGACTGCGTGATGCAGCAAATCTGCGCAAGGGCCGCGTGTTGCTGTACGTCCATGGCTATCGCGAAACCTTGGCTACGACGGCCCGTGACACCGTCCAAATCGCAGCGTTGAGCAATTTTGATGGTCCGATCATTCACTATAGCTGGCCCTCGCAGGGCAATTTGTTGAGCTATGCGGTGGATGAAACCAACATGTATTGGGACGAACGCAATTTCCGCAATTTCCTGACCAAATTGGCCCGTACCGAATGGGTCAAGGAAATCGTCATCGTATCGCATTCCTTGGGTGCCCGGCTGGTCATTCCTGCGGTTGGATATGTCGACCAGACATCGAGCAATGCCGATTCCAGCAATATTTCCAATATCATATTGGCATCACCTGATGTCGATCGTGAAGATTTTGAGCGCGACATTGCCGAGGAGGTTTTGGCTGCGCGGCGTGTCAACAATGACAGGCGCGTGACCGTCTACGCATCGCTCAACGACCGTGCGCTTGCCGTGTCACGCGCGGTGCATGGCTATCCGCGATTGGGCTCGCCATATTGTTTCAATCCGTTTGAGGCTGCGGCGCTCAAGGCCCAGGGCATGCCGCAACGCTGTTTTGCAACCAAGACAAAATATCAAACCGAACCATCCAAGACAGGGTTCACCATCATCGACACGACCGACGTATCGAGCGGCGGCGCTGGTCATAGCGACTATTTGCGCAGCCTTGCGGTGTGCAAGGATTTTGCCGCTGTCGTCAACGGCGCACGCACCACCGCCGACCGCGTCGCGACAGCAAATGCGCATGTCTTCACCTTACGCGCGCCCGTAAAGCCGGCCAAGGAAGAGGTCGCAGCCGTCTGCAAAAGACTGGCTGACTGATGGCCAGTGAATCCCCTCTTGAGCAATTCAAGCAGGTTTTGACAGGCACTGCCCGCGCGCTGGCGCACGAGCCAGAGGTGGAATTGGCGTTCACTGCTGACGCGCCGAGCCAGGCCGGGAAGAATTTCAAGGTGCCGATGCCCGGCCGATTACTTCCCCCGGATCAGGTGGCCGAGGCCCGCGGCTTTGCAGACAGCTTCGCGTTAAAGCTCAAGCTTCACAACAGCGCGCGTCATGCTGCGTTGCGGCCTTCGGAAGTCATCGCCGGTTCCGCCTTTGACGCTGTGGAAAACGCACGGGTTGAGGCGCTTGGCTCGCGCAACATGGCAGGGATAGCCGCCAATCTCACACATGCGCTTGAACTGAAAATGCGTACTGACCCGATTAGCCGTGCGCAGGCCGCAGATGAAGTGCCGATCTCAACCGCATTGTCGCTGATCGTGCGTGAACGGCTCACTGGCTTGCCCGTGCCCGCCGCAGCAATGGCAGGCGTCGATATGCTGCGTGGCTGGATTGAAGAGAATGCGGGCAGCGACCTCGACGCGCTCGCTTTGGCGCTGGATGACCAGAGCGCCTTTGCCGCGTTGACTCAGTCAATGCTGGCGCATCTCAACCTGACCGAAGGTGATATTGATCCGTCTGATGCCGACGAAGGTGGTGAAGATGCCGACGACGCCCAGGATCAGGATGGCGACAGCGAAGACGATGGCGACGGCGAGGCTGGCCAGGCCGATGCCCGGGCCGAGCCACAAGAGGGTGAAGGCGGGGAAACCGAAGCTGACTATGACGGCGAGGATATGGATGACCAGGACGGCGCCGACGGTGAAATGGGTGACGACGGCATGCAACCGGTCACCCCGCAGCGCCGTAACTGGGACCATTTGCCGCAAAGCGATTATAAAATCTGGTCAACCAAATTTGACGAGACAATCACCGCGACGGAGCTTGCCGACGAAGAAGAGCTTAACCGTCTGCGCGCCTATCTTGACCAGCAATTGTCCAACCTCCAATCGGTGGTCACCAAACTGGCCAATCGCTTGCAACGCCGTCTCATGGCGCAGCAAAACCGCAGCTGGGATTTCGATCAGGAAGAAGGCATGCTGGATGCCGCGCGGCTCGCCCGTGTGGTCGTGTCGCCGGGCAGCTCATTGTCGTACAAGATCGAACGCGAAACCGATTTCCGCGACACGGTGGTGACTTTGCTGATCGACAACTCCGGCTCGATGCGCGGTCGGCCGATCAGCATCGCCGCGATCAGCGCCGATATTCTCGCGCGCACGCTTGAGCGCTGCGGCGTAAAGACCGAGATATTGGGCTTTACGACCCGCGCGTGGAAGGGTGGTCAGGCCCGTGAAGACTGGCTTGCAAGCGGGCGGCAGCCAATGCCAGGGCGGCTGAACGACCTGCGCCACATCATCTACAAAAAGGCTGACGAACCATGGCGCCATGCCAAGCGTAACCTAGGCCTGATGATGCGCGAAGGGCTGCTCAAGGAAAATATCGACGGAGAGGCTTTGCTTTGGGCGCACAATCGCCTGATCGCCCGCGCCGAGGATCGTCGCATCCTGATGGTTATATCCGATGGCGCACCTGTGGACGACAGTACATTGTCGGTGAACCATGGCGGTTATCTGGAGCAGCATTTGCGCAAGGTCATCGAGATGATCGAAACCCGTTCCCCGGTTCAGCTGGTCGCTATCGGCATTGGCCATGACGTCACGCGTTATTACAAACGCGCGGTAACAATTATGGATGTCGAACAGCTTGGCGGGACAATGATCGAACAGCTCGCAGGATTGTTTGACGAGGAATAGGCTTGCCTTTCAAACCCCACATCATATGAGTTAATCAGACGATTAAATTAGTGGGGGAATGCAGATGAACGTAACCGAAGCCGTCGCCTCACGGCGCTCCGTCCGGCAGTTTTTGGATAGACCAGTCGATCAGGCGATCCTTGAACGTGTGCTTGCCAAGGCGCAGCGGTCGCCTTCTGGCGGCAATACGCAGCCATGGAATGCCGTCATTCTCACCGGCGCGCCGCTTGCTGAGCTGACCGCCAAGATCAAAGCCAAGGCCGCAGCCGCACCCCTGGGCGATGGCCATGAATATGACATCTATCCCAAGGGGCTCGAGGGCCGTTACGAGGAACAACGCCGCGGCGTCGGCAAGGCGATGTTCGATGCACTTGGACTTGCGCGCGAGGATGGCGCAGGACGGGTCGCGCAGATGATGAAAAACTGGAACAGCTTTGGCGCGCCGGTGCAATTGTTCACGTACACCCGCAAATATATGGGACCGCCGCAATGGTCGGATATGGGCATGTGGCTGCAAACAGTCATGCTCTTGCTGCGTGAAGAAGGCCTCGACAGCTGCGCGCAGGAAATCTGGGCGATGTACGGCACGACGATGCGCGAGCTGCTGAACATCGACGATGACCATATCTTCTTCTGCGGCATGGCAATTGGTTATCGCGACCCGGATGCGGCGGTGAACAATTTCACTGTGCCGCGTGTCGAAATTGACCGGGCGATCCGCTGGGACGGGTTTTAGAGTTTTTCTCCAGGGCGAGGATAGGAATGACTGCCCCGTCGCCCCAGCGCAGGCTGGGGCCTATCTCGTCTCTCGGCCTACCCAATCACACAACATATGCACAAGCCTGAGCCTGTGCGACGGAGTTTTGCTTGTGGCGGGCAGTTTACATCGTCCACCTGGCACGCGCTAATATGACGAGCTTCTTGACCTCCGCACCCATTTCCAGCATCGCCCAAAACATGTCCGAGCTTAAACTTTTCAACAGCCTCACACGGCAAATCGAAACCTTGGTCCCCGTGCATGCGGGTGAGGCACGGGTCTATACCTGCGGGCCGACAGTATATAATTACCCGCATATCGGCAACATGCGCGCTTATGTGTTTGCCGATACGCTTGGCCGGGTCCTAAGCTACAAGGGCTACAAGCTTACCCATGTCATCAACATCACCGATGTCGGCCACCTGACCGACGACGCCGATGCGGGCGAAGACAAGATGGAGAAGATGGCGGCGGAAAAAGCGCAGTCCATCTGGGACATCGCGCGCCATTATACCGAAGCTTATTGGGCGGATATCAAGGCGCTCAATATCCGCCAGCCGGCACACTGGTCGATTGCCACCGATTATGTGCCGCAAATGATCGCCTTCGCAATATCCATTGCCGACAAGCATTGCTACGAACTTGAAAGCGGCCTGTATTTCGACACCTCGACGGTTGCCAATTACGGCGCACTGGCGCGGGCCAAGACCGGGGACGGAGAGGGCCGCATCGAAGAGGTCGAAGGCAAACGCCACGCCGCCGACTTTGCCATATGGCGCAAGACGCCGGCCGGCGAGACACGGCAGATGGAATGGGACAGCCCTTGGGGCAAAGGGGCACCCGGCTGGCATCTCGAATGCTCGGTGATGTCGGAGGCGTTGCTTGGCCTGCCATTCGACATCCACACCGGCGGAATCGACCATCGCGAAATTCACCACCCCAATGAAATTGCTCAGAATCAGGCGCGGTGTCATTCCGACGCGAGTGGCGCAAACATCTGGATGCATAACAATTTCCTCATCGAACGCAGCGGCAAGATGTCCAAGTCGTCGGGCGAATTCCTGCGCGTGCAACTGCTCGTCGACAAGGGCTTCCACCCCCTCGCCTACCGCCTAATGTGCCTGCAAGCGCATTACCGCAGCGAGCTGGAGTTTTCCTGGGAAGGGCAGCAGGCGGCACTGGTGCGGTTGAAGCGGATGTTGATGGCTATCACTGCCCTTAAAGCGCGGCATGCTGAACTCGTTTCAGCATCCAACGCGCCAAACGAAACAACTGATAAGGCCGACAAATGGACTCTGAAAGAAGTTCAGGGTGACGTAGCGCCTGCCATCTTAAATTTGCTTAAAGACTTTGCCGCAGCTGTCGAAGATGACCTCAATACAGCAATCGCCCTCACCTCACTGGAAACATTGATTGGTTTGAAAAAAGTGGATGTGACGCACCAGCTCGCAGCCATTGCCGAGATGGATGCTGTCCTTGGGCTAAATTTGCTGACGGTGACGCGCGAAAACCTGCGCATTCGCCCCAAGGCCGCGATCATCACCGAAGCCGAAATCGAAACCGCGCTTGCCGCCCGCAAAGAGGCGCGCGCCGCCAAGGACTTCGCCAAGTCCGATGCGATCCGCGACGACCTCATCGCCAAGGGCGTCGAAGTCATGGACGGCGATCCGCTTGTTTGGGATTGGAGACTGGATACATGACCAAAACAAAACTCGTGATGTCGGGCCTTGTCCGACCGTTGATTGAGCCGCGGCTTCCGGACTGGATCGAGCCGCATTTTTTCATGTCCAAGGACGAGGCGCTTGCGCTTGCGCCTCAGGCCGAAATTGGCTGGTTCGACATGTACGACAAGGGCGACATGGCAACGATCATTGGTGCCGCCAGTAATATGAAATGGCTCAACAGCATCTATGCCGGCGTTGACGGCATGCCCTTGGCGCAGCTCAAGGCGCAAGGATGCGTTGTCACCAACGGCGCTGGAATCAATGCCATCACCATCGCCGAATATGTCGTCATGGGTATGCTTACCGTCGCGAAAAATTACCGCGAAGTTGTCCGGGCGCAGGAACGGCGTGAATGGTTGCTCGATTCACCTGGCAAGGTCGAATTGTTCGGGTCAAAGGCGCTGCTGCTTGGCTATGGCGCGATTGGAAAGCTGATCGAAGAGCGCCTCACGCCCTTTGGGGTCGAGGTCACCGTTGTGCGCCGTTCGCCCGGTCCAAACACGCTGACGCCCGACCAGTGGCGCGCCCAACTGGGCGCGTTCGACTGGGTCATCCTAGCCGTCCCAGCGACCGCTGAAACCGACGGCATGATTGGCGCCGACGAACTGGCCGCGATGAAGCCAAGCGCAACGCTTATCAACATCGCGCGCGGTTCGGTCGTCGATCAGAACGCGTTGGTGGCAGCGCTTCAAGCCAAGCAAATTGCCGCTGCGTTCTTAGACGTCACAACACCTGAACCCTTGCCTGCCGACCACATCTTGTGGACGCTCGACAACGCGTATGTCACCATGCATTTGTCAGGCCGCGCGCAGGACAAGATGTTCCTGCGGTCGGCAACGCGCTTCTTTGAAAATCTTGAGCGCTATCGCAAGGGCGATGCGCTTGAGCCAATGGTCAATCTCGATCTGGGATATTGAACATGCCAAATCCAGCCGAAATCTGGCACAAAGTCGCCCTCTCGCGCGATGTCGACGCCATCGCCGCGATCCTGCACGATGATTGCGTGTTTGAAAGCCCGGTGGTCCATACACCGCAGGTCGGCAAGGC
>JANMJX010000042.1:0-13595 GCA_031371575.1 Sphingomonadales bacterium | reverse complement strand
GAACGGCATGCACCGTTATAATAATCAGGACCACGCCATGATGACGGCGATGCTGACGGTCGAAAACATTGCCGCTGGCGCACGGATATTCAACATCTGGAACGTCAACGAGGATGCCGAATATCATGAGGCAGGCGATGAAGGCGCGCAGCAGGTGATTGCGGCGAAGATCAGCGAAGACCAGGCAGCAGCGCTGACATCTGAACGCGACGTGCCAAAGCGGATCGTAAAAGGCGACGCCGACGACATAAGCAAAGCGGCATAAGCCACATATATTGAGTATTGGGGGCAAGCAGGTGATCAAGTTCGCCAACAGGTTACGGGGTAATGTCTTCCTGCGTTACGTCGCCGTGAGTGTCGGTGCGCTGGCAACCGACATGATCCTGTTTCTGCTTCTGTTAGGGGCCGGGGTGCCAAGTATCGCTGCATCTGCGGTCGGTTATTCCATCGGCATTTTGGCGCACTGGATATTGTCCAGCCGCAAGGTGTTTCATGACCGGGTGTCCGAGAAGGGCACCGCTGCACGCACGCAACAAAAGGCCATGTTCTTTGCATCTGCATTGCTTGGACTTTTAATGACGGTCGCAATCGTGGGTGCCGGCACCGCGATGGGTATGGATCCGCGACTGGCCAAAATCATCGCGATCATCATGTCCTTTCTGCTCACTTATGCGCTGCGGAATATTGTCATTTTTCGGCAAAAATCGCCGGTGTGATGGTGCCAAATTTTGCGGAACGCCATTTCTCTAGGCTGATCTTCGGCATCTGGTTGCTGGCGGCGGCAGCAATTTTATATGTATCGCGTGATGCCATTGCGGCATGGAAAATGGGCGATCCCGACGACCAGATGCGCCTGCTTGAGGTGCGCGATTGGGTGGCCGGGCAAAGCTGGTGGGATATAACGCAATATCGGATGAATGCCCCTGATGGCGGGGCGATGCATTGGTCGCGGCTGGTCGATGTCCCGCTGGGGCTAGCAATTGTCCTGTTCCGCCCGTTTGTCGGCCAGGCGCTTGCCGAACAATTGGCAGCGAGCCTCGTTCCTCTCCTGACATTATGCGCTGCTGTGTTCCTATATGCCTGCGCCGCGCGCCGGATTTTCGATGCGCGCGTAGGGGTTGTCGCTGCAGCGCTTATACTGACGCTTATGCCCTTTACCACGCAAATGGTCCCCATGCGCATCGACCATCACGGGTGGCAGATGGTGTGTTTTGTCGCTGCCTTATGGGCAATGTTCGACCGGCAAGCCAGCCTGGGGTCATCGATCATATTGGGATTGGCCTGTGCGCTGTGGATCGAGATATCGGTTGAAGGCCTGCCGTTTGCAGCTTTGCTACTGGGCGTATCGGCGCTTGGCTGGATCTTTCCAGCCCTGTCATTGGCGCCTAAGCGCAGCCAGCAATTTCCGATTGCCTTGGCATCCACGGCGGTTGGCGTGCTGCTTTTTTTCAGCATCACCGAAAGCTGGGCAAGCCCCAATCATTGCGATGCCCTGTCGCCGGTTCACATCACCGCTTTGGGCATCATGGCGATCATTGTTAACAGTGGCGCTTTCGTGATGCGTGCGCGGCCCGCGTTGGACACTATGCAACTGCGCATCGCTTTGTGTGGCGTGGCAGCAGTCAGCGGTTGTGCAACCTTATTGGCCGTAGCGCCCCAATGCGCTGGCGACGCATTCGCCGGACTTGATCCGCTGGTGCGCACATATTGGTTTGACCGCACGTACGAAGGCTTGCCTTTGTGGAAGTTGTCTACAGATTTGGTCGTCCAGCCCATGGCCTATATGCTTGCCGGTGCGGTTGCATTGATTTTCCTGCTTGCGCGCGGCAAGCAGTTGGCGGCGTCTGACAAGATCAGGCTCGTATTACTCTACGCAGGTTGCATTGCCATCGGCCTGTTTGTCAGCCGCACTTTGGTCTATGCCATGACCATCGCCAATGTTTTGCTGGCGGCGTTGCTTGTGGACCTTTTTAGCTCAGCAGAGCGCCGGACAGGCTTGGCGGCGCGGATGGGGTTGCGGATATTGGCGGTGCTTCTGGCCATGCCAACCGTATCTGCCCAGATTGTGGAGAACAACCTGAAAGCCACAGCGGTAAAGGTCAATCCGGATGCTGTAGTTGCCGAACGGAAATTTTTTGCGTTAGCAAGGGCATGTCAAAAGACATCTGCTGCGGCCGCACTTGGCCAGCTGCCTCCTTCGGCAATCATGGCCGGGCTGGATACAAACCCTGCCATATTGCAATTCACCAGACATACTGTCGTGGCATCGGGACATCACCGGAACCAGGTTGCGATGGCGGATGTGATCCGCACCTTTACGGGTTCTGCGGATCAGGCAGCGGGCATCATCAGGGCCCGAAAGATTCGTTTTGTCGTTATTTGCGACGGCAGTTTTGAGCTGGCACTTTATGCGCGCAAAGCGCCTACGGGCATGCTCGTGCAGATGCGCGCCGGCCGATTGCCTGCGTGGTTGCAACGCCGGCCGGACATTGGCCCGTTCCAGATTTTTGAGGTCAATCAAGCCATGCTGCCCCAATTGAAGCGCCCGTCATGAAGGCCCGCCTCTCCTGGCGGTGGATAATATTGGGCATCTGGCTATTGTTGTCCGCCGCACTCATCACCAGCGGCTGGAACCATATCCGCCTTGGCGTGGGCTGGGACCCCGACGACCAACTGCGCCTTGTCCAGCTGCGCGATTTTCTGCATGGACAAGGCTGGTTCGACAACCGTCAGTACCGTCTCAATCCACCAGATGGCGCCCCAATGCATTGGTCGCGCCTGATCGAGTTGCCGCTGGCGGCAATCGTACTTTTGTGCGCGCCGCTGTTTGGGCAGGCAACTGCCGAGATTATCGCATCGTCTGCGGTGCCATTATGTGTGTTTGGTATCATAATCTATCTGCTGGCCCGCATCGCTGCACATGTGGGCGGCCATGTGGCGGGGGTTGCCGCTGCTGTCATCGCTGCCCTGTCGGCGCCATTAGTCATGCAATTGCGGCCAATGCGCATCGACCATCATGGCTGGCAAATCGCTATGGCGGTGCTTGCACTTGCCTGTGTTTTTCATGAAAACGCGCGCAAGGCGGGCCTTGTTATGGGCTTGGCACTTAGTGTCTGGTTACATATTTCGCTGGAAGGCGCGCCCATGTCGGTCGCTTTCTTCCTGTTCCTCGGGGCGCAGTGGCTGATATACCCAGAGGCGTCCCATCGGCTGTTCTGGACCATTTTGTCCTTCGCTTCATCGTCACTAGTCCTGTTTCTCGGTACTCAGGCGCAGGGATTGGGCGCAGCCATTTATTGCGACACAGTGTCTCCGCCGCATATCTGGGCAATTCTGGCTGCAGCGGCAATCATGCTGCCGGCCACACGCATGGCGCCGCGGCAGCGGTTAATGCGTGCAACCATCCTGCTTACCGCCGGTGGCGCGGCGTTGCTCGTCATTGTGCTTCGGGCACCAGAGTGCCTTTCCGGCGCATTTGGAACACTTGACCCGTTGGTGCGCGAATATTGGTATATATATGTAAATGAAGGGTTGCCTGTCTGGCGTCAGGATTTGGAAGCGGCGGCCATGCTCCTGGCGGGTCCTGTGGTTGGCTTTGCAAGTGGACTTTATCTGCTGTTTACCGCGCGCGAATCAGAGCGTTCCAAGCTCGTGATATTGGTCTTTTTCACGGCATATGCGACCGTGCTGTCATTTTTGGTGTTCAGAACTGTCGCCGTTGCGTCTGCTTATGCCGCGATTCCTGCCGCGGTTCTAGTTGCCCGGCTGTTCGCCGGTTACAGGCAAGAAGGCATTGCAGTCCGCCGGATAGCGTATGTAGTCTTCATATTGTTGCTGCTTGTCCCCAGTTCGGGCGTGAACGCGATCCTCGACCTTCGCCCGGAGAAAAAGACCGCGCAGGAACGCCGTACGGGCGCAAGCCTAGCTTCATGCGAATCGGCGCGATCAGTCTCGGCACTGGACGCCTTGCCAAAAGGCCAATTTCTTGCACCCTTTGATATGGCGCCAATGATTTTGGCCCGCACGAAGCACAGCGTGCTCGCCAGCAGCCACCATCGCAACGAACGCGCAATGCATGACCATATCCAGATCTTCCGTTCAGTCCCAGATGAAGCGCACCAGCTGATGCGATTGCGTAAGATCAATTATCTGGCTGTTTGCGTCGATGAGGAAGAATTGGCCAATTACAAAAGGAAAGACCCGAAAGGCTTGTGGGGGCAAATGGCAAAAGGCGAAGTGCCCGCTTGGCTTGAGCCTTTGCCAGCCATCGGCAAAGGCATCAGGGTCTGGCGCGTACGCTAAAGATGCATGAAGTCGCGGTCGAAACTTTTGAGATGTGCGCCGCCGTCGACGAAAATAACCTGCCCGGTCACATCCTGCGCATTGGCAAGATAGACAACAGCATCCGCAACCGCTGACGGGGACGGAAGCGCGCCCAGCGGCATCATCTTCGCGAGCCGGCTCTCTTGCTCTTGCGTATAATCGTCGGTTGAAATCACCAGGCCAGGCGCCACGCCATTATAACGGGCACGACCGGCGAATGCTGCGGCCATGGAGCGCACCGAAGCCGCCAGTGCCTGCTTGGACAAGGTGTAACTCATCTGGTCCCCGTGTGGATTGACGATCCGCTGGTCGATTATGTTCACGATAACAGGTCGCGCCTGCGCGCCTGCCGCGTCGACCAAAGCCTTCGCCAGCAATATAGGGGAAAACAGGTTGAGCCGAAAATGCGCCTCAAGCGTCTCCAGCGTCATCGACTGCCAGTCATCCTGCCCGAACATCGCGGCGTTGTTGACCAGCATATCTGGTGTCCGGCCAAAATGCGCGGCGACCGTGCCGATCAGGTTTGCCGGGTCGCCAGCGCTGAGGTCATAGGTAAAGGCTTTCCACTGGCTTTTATAGGCATCGAGCGCTTCGGCCAATGCCGCTTCCGGGGCGGAGTCAATATGGCTTACAAGTGCAAGTGCATAGCCTGCCTTAGCAAGCTTTGCCGCAATTTCAGCGCCTAGCCGGCGCTTGCCACCCGTGACAATTGCTAGCGGCGCTGTGGTCACTTGCGGTGCCGGGTCATGGTGATGCCAATGGCCTCATTGTCTTCGGCAATGGCCAGCTTCACGATTTTGACAACGATTTTGCTGATGCGCTCGTCGTCTGCGAACAAATTATCCATGATATGGTCAGCCACCGCCTCAATCAGCGTGAAATGCACGCCTTCGGGCAAATGGGTTGCTGCCTCTTTCAGGGTCATATAATTTTTGGATGCTGATAATGGCGAATCCGGCGCGTAATGTGCAGGCATATCCAGCGTCGCGCTGATCGAAATGCGCAACGGCTGCGGCAAATGCGTTTCCTGGCTGTAAATACCCGTCAGGACATTGACGACAAGGTCGTGCACTTCAAGGATCAGGCTGTCGTTCATTTCACTCCTTAACGGGACCAGCGGGCGAAAATAGCGGTAGGCAAAAGCATCCCCCGCGTTTGTTCGCGCACCGCAAGTTCCCCAAATTCAACCTTGCCACCCAAGTCGCCAAAATGGGAATCCAACAGTCCACCAAGCGCCAGCGCGGACATACGCACCGCGTAGACGGTCAAAAACAGAAACTTTGATTCGGCATCAAGCAACTTGCGGCAATTGGCAATCAGTTCAGGCAGGTTTTCTTCCAGACGCCACACTTCGCCTTCAGGACCACGGCCATATTTGGGCGGATCGAGAAGAATGCCGTCATAGCGCTTTTCGCGGCGCACCTCGCGCGCGACAAATTTGGCTGCGTCGTCGACTATCCAGCGAATAGGCCGGTCCGCCATGCCGGACATCTCGGCGTTCGCACGCGCTTGTCCGACCGATTTTTTCGACGCATCGACATGCACCATTTGCGCGCCCGAGGCGGATAAAGCGAGCGTGCCAACCCCTGTATAGCCAAACAGGTTCATCGCCACTGGCGCAGCAACACCCTCAAGCTGCCCGCGCATCCACCGCCAGACAGGGTCCATGTCGGGGAAGAAGCCCAGATGGCGAAACGGCGTGCAGGACGCGGTAAAGTGCACCTCGTCATTCCATGACAATGGCCATCCATCCATTGGGACGGGCTTGTTATTGTACCATCGCCCGCCGCCTTCGTCGTCCGATCCGGGGAGAAATTCGGCGTCGGCTGGCCAATCTTCCAACGCAGGGGCCCACATCGCTTGCGGTTCGGGGCGAATGAAGCGGCGGTCGCCATAGGATTCATATTTGCGGCCATGGCCCGAATCGATCAGCGTGTAATCGCTGCGCGGCTCGCTGATAAGGGTGATGAAATCAGGTTCCATGCTCAACGTATGGCGCGTGCTAGCACATAGTCGCGCACCGCCTCATATTCGCCCGGTAACACGTCGAAGCGCTCCTCATGGTCGAACAAATGTGACACGCGCGCTGGCAAGGCGGGGCGGACACCGGTTGCCCGTTCAACGGCATCCGGGAACTTCGCGGGGTGCGCAGTCGCCAATGTTACCACAGGAACGTCTGGACGGATGCCGGCGTGACGCGCAGCGTGCAAAGCGATGGCCGTATGCGGGTCGATGATCTGGTCTGTTGCGCCATAGGCCCAACGCATAGCCGCCGACATTTGCTCGGCGTCCGCCCGCGCGCTGGTCAATAATGTCGCGCGCTTGCGCATGTCGGGCGAGAGCACCATTTTACCCATTTTTTCAAACCACTTCATGCGCGCGCCAGTCGTTGAACCGTCGCGCCCCTCCAGATCAAACAACAAACGCTCAAAATTGCTGGACACCTGAATATCCATCGATGGCGCGGCGGTGGGTGTTACGCCAAGCACGGAATAATCCCCCTTGGCCAATGCGCGGTGCAGGATGTCGTTGATGTTGGTGGCCACAATCAGGCGCTCGATCGGCAGGCCCATTTGCGCGGCTACATAGCCTGCAAACACATCACCAAAGTTGCCGGTCGGCACCGAGAATGCGACCTTGCGCTCGGGCCCGCCCAAGCGAAGCGCGGCATAAAAATAATAGACCACTTGCGCCATCAGCCGCGCCCAATTGATCGAATTGACTGCAGATAACGTCAGTGGACCATTTACGTCACGATCGCCGAACATGCGTTTCACCATCGCCTGTGCATCGTCAAAGCTACCATGAATGGCGATATTATGCACATTTGGTGCATTTATGGTGGTCATCTGCCGCCGCTGGACGTCTGAAACCCGCTCGTGCGGATGGAGCATGAAGATTTCTATTTGTGCACGCCCGGCAACCGCATCAATCGCTGCCGACCCAGTGTCGCCCGACGTCGCGCCGACAATCGTAAGTTTCTTGTCCGTGCCGGACAAAAAGCGTTCGAACAGCTGACCAAGCAATTGCAGCGCCACATCCTTGAATGCCAGGGTCGGGCCGTGGAACAACTCAAGCAGCCAATGCTGTCCATCCAGCTGCACCAGCGGCGTGACGGCTGAATGGGCAAAGGACCCGTAAGCGGTCGCGCAAAGGCCCTTAAGCTCGGCCTCGTCCAATACCCCTGCGGTAAAAGGTGCCATCACGCGCGCTGCCAGTTCCACATAAGACAGGCCGCGCATCGCAGCGATTTCGTCTGCGGAAAATTGCGGCCAGTGGCGGGGCACATATAGTCCGCCGTCGCTCGCCAAACCGGTCAGCGTTACGCCTGCAAAATCGAGCGCGTCTGCGTTCCCGCGCGTGCTGATATAATCTGTTCCGTTCATCGCCATAGCGGGCACGCGGTTAACCGCCACGCCGCATTTACGCAAGATTATTGCAAGTCGGCGCGGACAAATTCAGCACATCGTTCGCCGATCATGATGCTTGGGGCATTTGTGTTCCCCGAAACAAGACGCGGCATGATGCTGGCATCGGCGACATAAAGGCCCTCAATGCCGCGATATTTCAAGCGCGGATCAACGACGTCATCATCATTTGGCCCCATGCGGCAGGTGCCAACGGGATGATAAACTGTGTCGGCGCGGCTGCGGATCAGGTCATCAAGTGCGGCATCGTCGTTGATATCGACTGGATGGCGGTTCGTGCCATTATAGGCGGAGAGCGCGGGCGCTTCGAATATACGGTGCATGGCGCGCACGCCGCTGCGTAACGTGGCCATGTCTCGGTCATCGCTCAGAAAGGCCGGGTCAATAATGGGCGCTGCGCTCGCGTCAGCCGACGACAACCGGACAGTACCCCGGCTTTCCGGCCGCAATACGCAGGCATGGCAGCTAAAGCCATGACCCTTTACTTTTGACCTTCCGTGATCTTCCAGCATTGCAGGCACAAAATGATATTGGATATCTGGCGCGGGCAAGCGTGCGTCGGACCGCCAGAACCCGCCGGCCTCAGCAAAGCAGGTTGTCATGACACCCGTGCGTTTGCGGCGATGTTCGAAAATAGCCTTGATCATCTTGCCCGTGCCAGCAAGCGAGTCTCCAAAGAAGTCGTCCTTGGATTTGGTTTCGAAGCTCGAGACATAATCGATGTGATCCTGCAGGTCGGAACCCACGGCAGACTTGTCGTGCACGACATCGACACCGACGCTGCGCAGATGTTCGGCCGGGCCCATGCCCGACAACATCAATATCTGCGGCGAATTGAATGCGCCTGCGGACAATATAACCGCACCCCGCGCCTTGATCGTCCGCCTTTTGCCGCGTCCCTGGCGGATAATCACACCCGTTGCACGGCCGTTTTCGACAATGATTTTTTCGGTCAGGGCGCCAGTCAAAACCTCCATACGATCGCGCGCAGGCGTGACATAGGCGCGCGCTGCGGTCCAGCGCTCGCCGCCCTTTTGGGTGACCTGATACAGGCCAAATCCGTCCTGCGTTGCGCCATTGAAATCGGCATTGAGCGGCAATTGCAACTCGGCCGCAGCTTCAACAAAGGCAAGGCTGCCAGCCTGTGGCCATCGCTGATCCATGACCGACAGCGGTCCGCCGGAGCCGTGATAGGCGTTCGACCCGCGCTCATTGTCTTCGCAACGCTTGAAGACGGGCAACACATCTTCATAGGACCATCCGGTGCAGCCCAAGGCCGCCCAATTGTCATAGTCATAGGCATGTCCGCGGATATAGACCATTGCGTTGATCGCACTTGACCCGCCCAGCCCCTTGCCGCGCGGCTGGTATCCGGTACGACCGTTCAGACCTTTTTGTGGAACGGTTTCATATTTGTAATTGGACGCATTGCGGATGAACGGCATGAAGCCGGGTGTCTTGATCAGCATATTATCATTGGTGCCGCCAGCCTCGATAAGGCAGACCTTATACTTGCCGCCCTCGGACAGCCGCCCGGCTGCTGCGCTGCCCGCAGAACCGCCGCCTATTACAATGATATCGAATTCGTCCATTTGCCTGCTCCCTTGGGCGCAGGTTTAAGCGGGCGATTAACTACTGGCAAGGGTGTAAATAGGCTTAGTCGACCTTGGCTTGCTGGCTTTCCAGCCATCGTGCACGAATGGTATCGGACGTGTCCCGGCTGCCATCGTGGCTCCAGCCCGGCGGGCGCCAGAGATAGGAAAATTTGTGCCGCCATGGCGCGGACCAAAGGTCCTGGGCAATGCCCGCCCATTCGTGGAATACACTCCACAGCAGGTTGAATGTGCCCAATTGGCGTACAATCCCGTAACGGATCTTTTCGCCTTCGACTTCTTCAGTGAAAGTCCCGAACATGCGGTCCCAAATGATGAAAGTTCCGGCGTAGTTCCGGTCGAGATAGCGTGGGTTTGTCGCATGATGGACGCGGTGGTGGCTTGGGCTATTCATGAGATATTCGAACCAGCGCGGGAATTTGCCGATGGTTTCAGTATGGATCCAAAATTGATAAATGAGATTGAGGGCGCCAACAAACAACAGCATCGCCGGGTGAAAGCCAAGAAACGCAAGCGGTACCCGGAAGATGAATCCAAGCGCGATAAATCCGGTCCAGGTCTGCCGCAGCGCCGTGGAGAGATTATAATGCTGGCTACTATGGTGGTTCACATGGCTTGCCCAGAACCAGCGTACACGATGCCCGGACCGGTGCGCCCAATAATAAGCGAGATCATCCAGCACAAAGCACAAAGGCCACGCCCACCAGACGCAGCCGATGTCGAACAGCCGATGCTGATAAATCCACATTGCCAGGCTGAACACCAGCGCACCCGTCAGCGCGCCTGCAACGGTGCTTCCGGTCCCCAAAGCCAGTGACGTGAGCGTATCGCGCGGTTCATATTTTTCCGGTGCACGGCTGCGCGCCCACAGCATTTCGGCGACAATTAATATGATGAATGCCGGAATGGCATAATCTACGGGATTAAAGAGATGCGGCATTCAAACGTCCTAATTCTTTAAATGGCGCAGGCCCGCCGCCCAGCGCGACGCTTGCGTACCCAGATTGAGTGTGACTGACCCAAAGGTTTTTTCGCCAGTCCCGATCGTCAGAAATCCATGGTCCAGACGTGCTTCATTATGCCCGTCCAGCAAGCGTCCTGCCCATTGCACGCCATGCCGCCGGATGAGGAGATGTTGCCCGCTGGCGTCGCGCATCAAAGCGGCTATTCCAGCCTTGTCTACGGCGATGTCGACGGGATTGAAGCCGCAATAGGTCTCGCCAGCAATTTCCCGCGCCTGTTCTTCGCTGCGTATGCGAACGTCTCCGCCAAGCTGCCAATGACGCGCCAGCCAGGCGATAAACAATATCGCGGCGATGGACCCTGCCAGCTTTAACAATTCTGCCGTCACGAGGCCCGTCCGCGCAGCATATCCATCATTGCGGACACTGGGCTTATATCATAACCGGCATCTGCCGCCTTTTCTGCCAGGATCGCGGGATGTTCGCCTTCGGAGGCTTGCGCCAAAGCCCATAAAAATGTCGAACGCGTGCCTGAGCGACAATAAGCCAGCACTTTTCCATCGGTCTTGTTCAATGCGTCGGCCATTGCTGTCACTTGCCATTCGGCGAACCCAGCGTGGGTGACCGGAATGGCGATATAATCTATCCCTGCGGCACGCGCTGCGGTCTCAATCTCTTCACCGGGGGTTTGATCCGCGGATTCATCTTCAGGACGGTTGTTGATGATGAGCGTCACGCCGGCTTGTGCTGCGTCCATCACATCGCCGACATCGATTTGTGGGGCGACAAAGACGCGGTCTGTAAGTTGACGGAACATCTGCTCATCCTATTGTAAAATCGCCATAGCCGACGACATGGTTCCCTGCCTTATTTTAATCCGCAATCGATAACAAGACCACCGCGCCTCAACATTCCGTTGGCTCAAAATTGTGCGATTACGGACAGAAACTCATCGCCATATGCCTCGAGCTTGCGTGCGCCGACACCATTGATCCGGCCAAGGGCCCGAATATTGGCTGGCCGCGTCAGCGCCATTTCGCGCAAGGTCGCATCATGGAAGATGACATAAGGCGGAACGCCGACATTGTCCGCCAATGCGCGCCTCTTTGCCCGTAATGCCTCGAACAGAGGATTGCCGACGGGATTGTCCGGACGCCCCGTCCGCCGCTTGCCGTCGGGTTTCACCAAAGCAATTTCGATCTTTTGATCTCCGCGCATAATGATGCGTGCGTCACCGGCTAATTTCAGTCCGCCATGTTCATCGGCCACCAGAGCGCCGCGCGCCTGCAAGGCACGCGACAGTGGCTTCAGCATACGTGCCTCGGTCTTGTCGACAATGCCAAAGACCGAAAGCTGGTCATGTCCCAGCTGCGTGATCCGTGCGTCGGCACTGCCAGTCAGCACCTTTTCCAAATGCCCCATGCCGAACATTTGCCCAGTTCGGTAAGCAGCCGAAAGCAACTTGCGGGACAGCTCGGTGGCGTCGTGTACATCTGGCGCGTCAAGGCAATTGTCGCAGTTACCGCAGTATTCCGGCGGACTCTCGCCAAAATGCCGAAGCAGGACCGCGCGGCGGCAGCCAGGCGTCTCTACCAAATTTGACAATGCGGCAACCCGGGCAAGCTCTGCTACGCGGCGTTCGGTTGGAAGCTCGTTGAGGCGCCCGCGCGCACGCGTGAAGTCCCCTGCCGACCAGAGCATATGGGCCACAGCGGGGTCGCCGTCACGTCCCGCACGGCCGCTTTCCTGGTAATAGGATTCGATGGATTTTGGCAGCCCTGCATGGACGACGAAGCGGACGTCAGGCTTGTCTATGCCCATGCCGAACGCCACGGTTGCAACCATGACCATATCTTCGGAAGACACAAATTCCGCCTGGGCCCGCGCCCGCGTTTGCGGCTCCATTCCGGCATGATAATATAACGCCTTGCGCCCAGTCGCGCAGATTTGCGCTGCAATTTTTTCCGTCCTGTCGCGCGTCTGGGCATAGACAATGCCAGCGCCGCTCAACCCTTTAACCAAGGTTGCTATGCCACTGTTCGGCGCGGCTGTGGCGGCATAACGAATGTTGGGCCGGTCGAAACCTGCCACCATCACGCCATCTGCCGGTATGCCGAGCTGCTCGGCAATATCATCACGCGTGTGGGTGTCAGCTGTCGCGGTCAGCGCGATCCTGGGCACTTCGGCAAAATCATCGAGTAAAGGGCGAAGCAAGCGGTAATCGGGGCGGAAATCATGGCCCCATTCGGAAACACAATGGGCTTCATCGATGGCGAACAGCGATATCTTTGTTTCGCGCAACAGGCTGCGGAATTCCTGGCCCGACGCCCGTTCGGGTGCAACATATAACAGATCCAGTTCGCCTGCCCTGAATCGTGCGATGGTTTCTGCGCGGTTGTCATCAGCCGATGTCAGTGTGGCTGCGCGAATGCCCACAGCGTCGGCTGCACGCATCTGGTCGTGCATCAATGCGATCAATGGCGAGATGACGATGCACGTACCGTCCATGATCACCGCTGGCAATTGGTAGCATAAGGACTTTCCAGCGCCTGTCGGCATGACCGCCAGCGTGCGTTGCCCGGCAAGGACGCGCGAAACAACCTGTTCCTGCTGCCCGCGAAAGCCAGCGAAGCCGAAAAGGCGGTGCAGCACATCGGCAGGCGTTGGAGAGGAAGCAATGGAGGCCATCCCGTCGCCCTAGCGTGACCGAATCGGCAATGACAGTGTCCACATGCTTTTGATGCAAGTCGCTTGTGGATAGCGCGCCAGCCGCGCTGCTGGCACAGCCCTATTTAAGCCGCAGTAACAGCCTCGTCTTCCGCCTCGCTTTGTTGGCGCGCCCACATATCGGCATAAAGGCCGTTCTTGCGCAGAAGCTGCAAATGGGTGCCCTGCTCGGCCACTTGGCCAGCTTCCAGCACAATGATCTGGTCGGCAGTGACCACCGTTGAAAGCCGGTGCGCGATGATAATCGTCGTACGGCGTTCCGAAATACGCTCAAGCGTCGCCTGAATTTCCGATTCGGTCCGGCTGTCGAGGGCACTTGTCGCTTCGTCCAGAATCAATATCGGCGGGTTTTTCAGCAAGGTCCGCGCAATGGCCACCCGCTGTTTTTCGCCGCCGGACAATTTCAAGCCACGCTCGCCGACCTTGGCGGCATATTGTTCGGGTAAGGATGCAATAAACCCATGGATCGACGCGCCGCGTGCCGCTTCTTCAATTTCGTCCTGGCTAGCGCCTTCACGGCCATAGCCGATATTGTAGCCGAT
>JANMJX010000211.1:0-8695 GCA_031371575.1 Sphingomonadales bacterium | reverse complement strand
CCTGAAAGCGTGCCGGTCAATGCACTGGTGCCCGTCAAGGGAACGGTATTGGGTGACATGCTCGCCGACACGCCGCTCGCCAAGATTGACGACATCGAATTCGTCCGCACGATTGCCGTGGCGCGGAACACCATGCCGATGAGCATGGTGCGGCTGAGCGCGGGACGAGAGTCCATGTCCGAGGCGACGCAGGCTTTGTGTTTCATGGCCGGTGCGAACAGCATCTTCACTGGTGACACGCTGCTCACCGCCGCCAATGCAGGCGACGACAAGGATGCAGCGATGTTGGCAAAGCTGGGGCTGGTTCCAATGGAGGCCGAGGAACCGCTTCGTGCTTGCAAGGCGCTGGAGGCGGCAGAGTGAGATTTGATTTACCGCCATCTATCCAAAAGCTGATCGCAGCTCGCAACGAGTTAAAAGCTCACTATAGCGCAGTCGATCTACATTTTACGTTGGATGGAAATCTGGTTGGGGATCTCGGCGAAGCCATTGCCGCCGAGCTTTTCGGCTTGAAGCTGACCGGACGAAGCAACGAGGGGGTTGATGGCTACGCTCCTGACGGTCGATCCGTTCAAGTTAAAGCTAGCGGGACGAAGAGGGGCGCCGCGTTTCGACCAGTTGAGGTGAAAGCTGACCATCTTCTGTTCTTTCACTTCGATTACGACGGCTGTTACGGCGAGGTGATCTATAACGGGCCAGAAGAGCCGGTTCGAGAAATTTTGCCAGAGTCTTGGGTCGGACAGCGGAGTGTTAGCGCACCAGCGTTTCGACGGCTCGACAAGTTGGTTTTAGAAGCTGATCGTCTCCAAATCATTTCGGAAACAACATAATGTTCAAAAAAATCCTGATTGCAAACCTTGGCGAAATTGCTTGCCGCATTATCAAGACCGCGCGCCGGATGGGGATCGCGACAGTGGCGGTCTATTCCGACGCCGACGCGCGTGCGCCATTTGTAGCTATGGCCGATGAGGCAGTGCATATCGGGCCTTCGCCTGCTGCACAGTCTTATCTGATTGCCGAGAAAATCATCGAGGCGTGCAAGCAAACCGGCGCCGAGGCAGTGCATCCGGGCTATGGTTTCCTGTCCGAACGCACCAGCTTTGCCGAAGCGTTGGCAGCTGAAGGCATCGCTTTCATCGGACCGCCCGTGAACGCAATCGCCGCGATGGGCGACAAGATTGAGTCCAAGAAACTCGCGATGAAGGCTGGCGTCAACGTCGTTCCCTGTTTTGTCGGCGAAATCAACGATACCGAACATGCGGTGCGGATTTCAGAAGAAATCGGCTATCCTGTGATGATGAAGGCGTCGGCAGGTGGTGGCGGCAAAGGGATGCGGCTTGCCTATAATGAGCAGGATGTGCGCGAAGGTTTCGAGGCCACCAAACGCGAAGGGCTGAACTCGTTCGGCGATGACCGTGTGTTTATCGAGAAATTCATCCTGAACCCCCGCCATATCGAAATCCAGATATTGGGCGACCAGCACGGCAATATACTGTATTTGAACGAACGCGAATGTTCGATCCAGCGACGGCACCAAAAGGTTGTCGAGGAGGCCCCTTCGCCCTTCGTCACGCCCAGGATGCGCAAGGCCATGGGCGAGCAATGCGTCGCTTTGTCCCGCGCGGTGGGTTATTATTCTGCGGGCACGGTTGAGCTTATCGTTTCTGGTGCGGACCCAAGCGGCGAGAGCTTCTACTTCCTCGACTTGAACACGCGGTTGCAGGTCGAACATCCCGTTACCGAGTGCATCACCGGCATCGATCTGGTCGAACAGATGATCCGCGTCGCCGCCGGCGAGAAGCTTGCGATGACTCAGGATGATATCAAGATCGACGGTTGGGCGATTGAAAACCGTGTCTATGCAGAGGACCCCTATCGCGGTTTCCTGCCAAGCACGGGAAGGTTGACACGCTATCGTCCGCCTGTTGAAGGCTGGACCGACGACGGCGCAGAAAATGGACGTCGCGGCGTCGAAGGTGTTCGCGTTGACGACGGCGTTTACGACGGCGGGGAGGTCAGCATGTTCTACGACCCGATGATCGCCAAGCTCATTACATGGGGTGCGACCCGCGACGAGGCCGCCGACCTGCAAATTGCTGCGCTTGACCGTTTCGAGATTGAGGGCCTTGGCCACAATATCGATTTCGTGAGCGCCATCATGCAGCACCCGCGTTTTCGTTCAGGCGAGCTGACCACCGGTTTCATAGCCGAGGAATATCCTGACGGCTTTCACGGTGCCGCATCGACACCCGAGCTTGTCAAGTCGCTTGCTGCCATTGCCGGGTTTGTTGCCACCGCCGAAGCTGATCGTGCACGGCATGTGGACGGGCAACTAGGTGACACGCTCGATCCGCCGTCGCGCTGGCAGGTGAAAATCGGCGATGCGGTCCACGATATTCAAATGATCGATGGCGACATGCATGTCGACGGCGCGCATTTTGACCTGTCGATGGAATATAACCCGGGTGACCGCCTGATAGAAGCGGAAATCGGGGACGATGAACTCGCGGTCAAGATTGCCAAGACGCGGACCGGTTTTAAACTCACTACCCGCGGCGCTTCGCATGTTGCGCGTGTCTTGCCCGGGCACATTGCGCAACTGGCGGATCACATGATTGAAAAGGTTGCGCCCGATCTTTCTAAGTTCCTGATTTGCCCGATGCCGGGATTGCTTACGACTTTGCATGTTGGCGTGGGTGACAAGGTCGAGGCCGGGCAACCGCTGGCCGTTGTGGAAGCGATGAAGATGGAAAACATCCTGCGCGCCGAGAAATCGGGTACCGTGAAGCAGGTGAATGCATCCGCCGGAGATAGCCTTGCCGTAGACGCAGTGATTTTGGAGATGGAGTAGGTTGCCCTAAGCAACCGTTATGCCGGTTTCGGGAATGCTAGCCTTCCAGTATCGCCACAGCTCTTATCCATCCCGCGCTCGCACGTTCAATTTTCACCGGAAAGCATGACAGCGTGAACCCGAACGCTGGCAGCGATTCCAGATTGGTGAGCTTCTCGATCTGGTAATAAGGCTGAATGCGACCTGCTTTATGCCCCTCCCATATGATCGAGGGGTCGCGGGTTTCGGCCCAGCGCTTCGCCGTGTGGCTGAAGGGGGCATCCCAGCTCCATGCGTCGGTGCCGACCACCTGAACCCCCCGTTCGGTCAGATATAAGGTAGCTTCAGCTCCCATACCAACGCCTTGGTCGGTGAAATTGTCTGTGCCGTATTTCGCGCCGGATTGCACCAGCACGATATCACGTGGCTGCAACGTATACTGAATTCTATCCAACTCTGCTGCAACCTCAGCAGCGGTGACGACATGCCCAGACGGTAACCGGGAAAAATCAAGTTTGACCGCAGGCGCAAAGAACAGGTCAAGCGGCGCTTCGTCGATGGATGGCGCAGGCGTTGCGCCATTGTCGGTCGTTGAATGAAAATGCCAAGGCGCATCCATATGAGTGCCGTTATGCGTTGACAAAGTCAGGCTCTCCACGGCCCAGCCTTCGCCATCCGGAAGGTCTGCTTTGGTCAGGCCGGGAAAAAACATGGCAATTTGCTGCCATGTATTTTCATGAGTCATATATTGGATCTGCGGCCGCATGACCGGCGGGTCAGATACAACATCATTGGTGATCGGTATCGAAAGATCGATAAACTGCGGCATCGGTGTCTCCTCCGGTACAGGGCTAACGCCGCTTGTGGATAAGCGCAACATGCCGCTTGAACGTAGCGGCATTGCCATTAAGACGAGAGCAGGGTTTTTAGGGGAAGAACATGGCCACAGCCGCCGATACCGAAGTCACGCTCGATCCACAACGCGACCGCCTTGTCATCACGGCGTCATCGTTGGGAACCGTGTTCGAATGGTATGATTTTTTCGTCTACGGCATATTGGCAGCTTTAATCGGAAAACTTTTTTTCCCCGCCGACAATCCCACGGCGGCGACATTGGCATCGCTCGCAATTTTTGGGGCGGGCTTTGGTGTGCGGCCCTTTGGCGCCATATTGTTCGGGTATTTTGGCGACAAGATTGGCCGGAAATATACCTTTCTTGTCACAATTTCTTTGATGGGCATAGCAACCGCCGCCATTGGCCTTTTACCGACATTTGAAACCGCCGGTGTGTGGGCCGCAGGCTTGCTTTTGCTCATGCGCTGTCTTCAGGGCCTTGCGCTTGGCGGCGAATATGGTGGTGCTGCCATTTATGTGGCCGAGCATGCACCCGATGGAAAACGCGGCCAATATACCAGCTGGATCCAGGCATCGGTCGCCGGTGGCTTCCTGCTTGCGGTGATCGTCGTCCTGTTGACACGGCAGTCGATGAGCACTGAGGCTTTTGAAGCCTGGGGTTGGCGTGTGCCGTTTTTGACGTCAATTTTGCTACTCGCAATCTCGTTGTATATGCGGCTTAAGCTGTCCGAAAGCCCGGTTTTCAAGGCTATGAAGGCGGCTGGCACCACGTCCAAAAACCCGTTTGTGGAAAGCTTTCAATATCCCGGAAATGTCGGCCGCATCTTCGTTGCCTTGTTCGGCGTGGCGGCCGGTTTGACGGTGATCTATTACACGTCTCAATTCGGCACCTTATATTTCCTGACAGGCACCGCTCGCGTTCCGGAAACAGACGCGCTTTTGTATATGGCCGTTGGCGCTGCACTTGCAGCGCCGACTTATGTCGGTTGTGGCTGGCTGTCGGACAAATGGGGTCGCAAACGCCTGCTTCTTTTGGGATATGGTCTGTCCATCGTTGGCGTCTTTCCGATTTTCTGGATGATGGCAGATGCAGCCAACCCGGCGCTGGCACGTGCAACGCAGACGAACCCTGTGACATTGTCTATGCCCGAATGCGATTTCAACGCGCTTAACAGGGTGCATGAGAGTGAGTGCGCACAGGCGCTCAATTTCCTGACAAAGCGTGGGATCGCTTATAGCAAGCAATCAAGTGGCACGGTGTCGCTTCAGGTAGGCGACCAGCAGTTGCAGGGTTTTGAAGAAAAATCCTATATCGCCGCGTTGGAAAAAGCGGGTTATCCGGACAAATCCGACCCTGCGCAGCGTCAGCCTTGGAAAATCATCCTCGCGGTGTTCCTGATGGTTGCATTGTCGGGCATGACCTATGGCCAGGTGGCCGCTATCCTCGTGGAAATGTTCCCAGCCAAAATCCGTTACACTTCGATGTCGATACCCTATCACATCGGTGCCGGATATTTTGGCGGCTTTCTGCCCTATATTTCGCAGTATATTGTGGCGCAGACCGGCCAGCCATTTTCGGGGCTTTGGTATACCGTCGGCGTTACCGCCATGGCGTTTGTTGTGGCCTTGATCTGGTTGCCTGAAACGTCGGGAAAGACGAAGCTGGATTGACAGGCACAAGAGCAGGGGCGAAGGGCGGCCGATGACCGATTTTGAACCCCCGTTGCGGCTTAATCTTGACGGCAATGCGCTCGTTGAGAACTGGCGGGCGTTGGACGCGCGGAGTGGCGCTGCACGTGCAGGCGCCGCCGTAAAGGCGGATGCGTATGGCTTCGGCGCGCGTCCGGTCGTAACGCGGCTGCGCGAAGCCGGATGCCGTGACTTTTTTGTCGCCCATTGGGCCGAGGCGGCGGCCATTGCCGACATCGTCCCGCCGGAATGGATATCAGTGCTCAACGGCATTGCCCCTGACGATCTAAAGGCCGCACGTGCTCTTGGCGCGATACCGGTGCTGAATACGACCGAACAGATCAGATTGTGGAGATCATCTGGCGGTGGCCGTTGCCATGTGATGTTCGACAGCGGAATCAACCGGCTTGGGCTTGGGTCTGAAGACATCGACGGCACGATATTTGATGGTCTGGAAATCGATTTGCTGTTGTCACATCTGGCCTCGGCCGATGCGGATGTCGCGCAGAACCTGGCGCAGCTTCGTGCGTTTCAATCGGTCGCGGCGGATATGGGTGCAAAACGGTTCAGCCTAGCCAATAGCGCAGGCATCATGCTTGGCCCGGACTATCATTTTGATCTGACACGCCCTGGTCTTGGCCTCTACGGCGGCATAGCGCGGGCAGGGATGGGAACATTCATTCGACCTGTCGCGGCACTCACTGCCCGCTTGCTTCAGGTGCGTGACGTCATGGCCGGTCAGCCCGTCGGGTATAACGCCACCCATGTCTGTAAGATGGACACGCGCATTGGTACGATATCCATTGGCTATGCCGATGGATATCTTCGTGCTTTTTCGGGCAAGGGAATGGCGCACTCGCACGGGCTTCCGCTGCCCGTTATCGGACGTATATCCATGGATCTGGTCACGCTGGATATAAGCGCTGCGCCGGATTTGCGGGAGGGTGACTGGGTGGACGTAGAATATGATCTGCGCGCTGCATCCGCACAGACGGGGCTGTCGCAATATGAATTGCTTACCAACTTGGGATCAAGATTTGCGCGCATCTGGCGTTAGCTAATAATATTGTTGCGCTCCACCTGACAAAGTTTCCACACCATCGATAAAGCAAAAAAAAGGGCGCCACAAACGGGCGCCCTTTGCTTTTATGTTCCAACTTTTAGAAACGTGCGCGGAAACCGGCATAGAGGTTACGACCGCGGAAGGAGTAGATGGCACTTCCTCCACCGGTTGCAGTGGTTGCACCGCGAGGGACACCCTTATTCAGAACGTTGTCAACACCAACGTAGAACCGTGACTCTGCGTTGTTGCTGTCCTTGCCGATATCGAAATCTACGCGGACGTCATGGTACATGACCGACGAGAATTTCGTGCTTGGAAATGCGTCAACGTCGGTTGCGGGCAAGCCGTTCAGCGGGAACAACGTGTTGTAACCGTTGAAGTACATTGGTCCGATATAACGCAGACGATATCCAAATGTGACGGCATCTACACCAAAGTCGAAATCCCAGCGGAATTCGTCTTTGGGGTCACCCAGTTGGCCCAAAATCCGGGTTTCGAACTTAGGGTTCGTTGGATCCTGAAAGTTGCTGATTTCGAAGTTATGCGTGTAAATCAGGTTCGTGTTGAAATCGATTGAACCGAAATCTTTCCGATACGCGAAGTTGACGTCGATCCCACGACGCTTGCGATTAGCAAAGTTCAACGGTGCGTTGATCAGCGAGTTGCCCAAGATACGGCCTGGCTGTTCACCCAACGGACCTAAACCAGGCCCTGCAAAGCGTGTAAACTGAGCACAGTAAATATTGTTTAAATTGGGTGCATCGTAGCAATTGTTGACAATATTCTGTGGACCAACATTTGCGATGATACCCTTGACGTTGATGTTGTAGTAATCAACCGACAGCGTCATTCCTGGAATGAAGCTTGGTCTAATCACAGCACCATAAGTGTAGGAGTCAGATTTTTCTGCGTTCAAGTTAGGATTTGAGCCACTGACAATCGGCAAAGACTGCGTGATGTTGGTAAACGCAGCCAAGTTAGCCGCACCAATTGCAGCCAGACAGTTAGCCGCACGTACGCCGCTACCGATGGATACAGGGTTGCATGGATCATTGAATCCGTTGGAGAAATTTGGCACCAATGGGAAACCGGTTTCCGAAACGTTTGGTGCACGAACCGCTCGGCTGTAGTTTGCACGGAACCGGATGTCGGCGACGGGCGCATAATCAACGCCAACGTTGTACGAATAAACCGTACCGACCTTACCTTGATATTTCGCGACGCGACCTGCAGCACTGACGGTCAGGTCCTCGACAAACGGCAGATCTTTCAACAGTGGTGCGCGAAGCTCGCCATAAGCTTCCTTGACCACAAAAGCCTTAGGGTTGAAAGTTGGGATAGACACAGCGTTAGTGAACCCGTCGGTAACAAACTGGTCCTGAAGGTAATACGCTTTCTCTCGACGATATTCGGCGCCTACAGCAAAACTGATTGGACCACCCGGCAGTTCGAACAATTGGCTGAAGTCACCAGATACGAAGCCTGAAGCCACAAACTGAGAAAGCGATGCGGTGGAAGTAAACGTCCGTGCGAAATAGGCAACAGATGCGCTGTTATCTGGTGAACCAAAAGGATTGTAAGGAACGCAAGCCGCGATATCCGCAGCCAAACGTGCAGCATTTGCTGACGCTGGTGCTGCGAAACCGACAAGCGGAACGGCAGATGCCGGATCAAATTGCGAGCGACACTGGATTGCGCCAGTTATAGGGTTGCGACCGGCATCCATAGCAAGTGCAAAACGCTGACGATCAATGAACCCGTCCTGCGTGGTGTCCTCTTTGAACTTACCGTAGTTAGCGGAGACTTCGTAGCTCCAATCATCGTTGAATGTCCCGCGAAGGCCACCTACCACGCGATAAGTGTCACGTTGGAAACGTGCATCGCGCAAGCCCACATCAAGCAAGTTACGCGATGCCACGAAACGATAGCTTCCGTTTCCGATATTGGCGATGTCAGTGGCTGTCAGGTTACCCGCAGCAGGGCAGGTTACCAGCAAGTCTGTCCGGCAGCCTGACGCCAAAATAAGGTTGGCTAACGTGGTGCGGTCTGCAGGGTTCAGGAATGGGTTGTCGAGGCGGGTACGTTCGCGGAAATCGGTCGTGCCTCCCGTTCCTTGATTGAACGATGGGCCGGCATTGTTGCCTAGCGCGTTCACGCGGTTCCATTTGGCTTCAACAAATACCTCAGCCGCTGGGCTAAATTCGAACCGTCCCAGGAAGTTGAAATTGTAGCGCTCTGTAAATGGCAATACGGAAACA
>JANMJX010000029.1:0-17177 GCA_031371575.1 Sphingomonadales bacterium | reverse complement strand
AAGCGCAGGTCATTGCTGCCTGGCAATCCGGTCCCGTCGGCCGTTGTGCCGCTTTTGTACGTGCCCTGCAGGCGCAGACCGAAGCCCTTGTGGAACAGACCACCAGAAAGCTCAACCTCATGGCGTGATGCGCCGCCATTGCTGCTGGTGGCCGAGCCATTGAGCAGGTCAAGCACAGGCACGCCAGGCCGGATGAGGATTTCCTCCTGAATCCGGTATGTGTGGTACAGGGCAATGTTCCAGCGGCTGGGTTGACCGCCGCCTGGGCCAAAGCCCCCGCCGCCGCCACCGAAGCCGCGGCCACCACCGCCCGCTCCGGGCCCCCGGGGGCCGCGTGGAGCACCATTGGGCGCTCCGGCACCCTGTCCAGGGTTGCGAGGTCCGCCTGCTCCAGGAGGGCCTCCAAATGGCCCCCGCTGGGGTGGCGCGGCACCAATGTTGCCCGACACGTTAAAGCCCCAACGGATGCGCTGCGATGTTTCACGGTCAAAATTGACTGGACGCTGGTCAATGCTGACCAGACGGCCGTCAACGTCACGCACCACGCGGCTGGCAAATGCGGCTTCGATTTCTGGCGTGAGCAACGGGAACGCGGCTGTTGTATTGCGGCTGTTGTTTTTAAAATAGCTGAACTGGAGCGCGAAATCCTTGATGAAATCGGGATTCCAGTTGGCGTTCAAAATGATGTCGCGGCGCTTTTCGCCGATAAGTGCGGGGTTGCCTCCCGTTATCACATTTACGAACAGGCTCTCGCCGCGCGTGAAATCATAGGTTGCGACATTTGGCGTGACCAGGGTCGGGTTGCCAAGCTGTCCAATGCTCGGCGCATTTTCGTCGCCGGTAATCGAAGCCTGGAATGTGAGGTTACGGGCAGGGGCCCAGCGCAGACCTGCGCCATATTCGAATAGCTTGCCAAAATCCGACAGATCGCTGTAGCCGATATTGCCATTGATCGCCCATTCGCCAATTTTCGAACCGAGGCCAAAATCACGCGCGGTCAGCGGCAGTTCGGCGTTCACCGAATGATTCATGATGTTGCGGCGAAGCGAAACGTTCGTTGTGAGGCCTGAGCGCCACGTCTCGCTATCAAGTGTCTGCCGTGTGAATCCCGATGCAAAGGTCATCTGAACGTCGCCCGCCGGTAATTTGAAAGCTGTGCCTGCAAGCGTGCTGCGCAGGTCGACATTCTGGCTCAGACTGCTGGCGAGATCGGGTGTCAGAAACAAGAGGTTTGCGCCGAAATCGGCAGCGAACGGGTTTATGGTTCCTGCCAACACACCTGCGCGCAACGCCGTGTAATCAGCATTGCGCGTTGTCCGTGTGTCATTTGCCGTACGCGCGTAATTGCCCGTTACCGTCCAGCGCCATCCGCCCAAAAGATGGTTGAACGTGCTGCCTGTCTGGAACAGCCGTGTTTCACTCTCCCGCTCGAGCGGCCGCGGCGTGTCGAAATAACGGCTAAGCGTCACATCTAGCCCGAAGGGCGAAAACGGGCTGCTGCCAGGCACGACAAAACTGGTGCCGGGAAGTCCAAGCAGGGATTCGCTGCTGTTGAGGGCGTAATTTGCATTAAGTGATAGAGTCGTCTGGGGACCTAAGGAGCGGCTCCAGGTGCCGTTGACCTCAAGCCGTTCCGTGCGGGGCAACAATGTACGCACGTCACCAATATCGCTGTCACTCAGGGTGTTTGCAGTCGCGGCAAATTGCGACAATGACGGATTGGCAACACCAATGGGTACAGCTGCCTGCGTGACGCGGCCGCCAGCAAGGGCGCTGAGCGCAGGCGATATTTCGCCGTTGAGCCCAAGACCGCTGATATTGCCGTCGCGCGCAAAAAGTGACCCGCCCGAGGAGATGAGATTGCGCTCGGATTCCGTCAGTGCAGTCGCTCGTTCGAGTTCGACATCAAGATTTAGCCGGGAATTGGAGCCGATTCGAGTCATGGTTGCTTCGAATTCGTTGCTGCCAAAACCGCCGTCTTCGGGCTGGGCATGCTCAAATTCCGTCGCAAATGACGCAAAATTGTCCTTCAGGATGAAGTTGATCACACGCTGGTCGGGACGAAAACCGTATTTCAGTGCGAGTTCTTCCGGGAAGATTTGAACTTGCCGAATGGCCTCTGGTGGCAAGTCGCGCAGTTCCCGAAATCCCGACACCCTTTGTCCGTTCAGCAGCACGATTGGTTGCCCGCCACCCCGGCCGCGCCCGGAATTGGCTTGCGGCGCCACCGCCGCCACCAAGTCGGTCAGCGATGATGCACCCAATGCCGCAATATCGGCTTCGTCGAGTTGCTCCACTGGCGGAACGTCGGTGTCGACAGCGCCGCGGATACGTTCTGCCGTAACCACGATTTCAGTGGAAGATGAACCCTCATCAGGTTCTTCTGCAACATCACCTGAAATGGCGACGGTGCTTCCGCTACTTTGAATATCGTCTGCGGCAATGGCGGGGACAGCAGTCGACGCCAGCAAGAGCGCACCAAATGGCGATATTTTCATGGGGAGAAACTCGATCAATATTGTTGTTACATCGATACATAACGAAATGCGCAGCATAGGACAGATGAACTTTGTCGCATTTTGTCGCAATAAGGCGATTACACTGTAGCACTTCCCTTTTGCGAATATTACGGTTACAGGCGCACCAAGTTTGGATTTTTGACGATTTAAGGGGCCGAATGGCAAAAGAAGAATTACTCGAAATGCGTGGGACAGTGCGTGAATTGCTGCCCAATGCTATGTTCCGTGTCGAACTGGAAAATGGTCATGAAGTCTTGGGCCATACCGCTGGAAAAATGCGCAAGAACCGCATCCGCGTTCTCGTTGGTGACGAGGTTCTGTGCGAATTGACTCCTTATGATCTGACCAAGGGCCGGATCACTTACCGCTTCAAATAAGTGCCCCAGACCTTGAGTCTGAGCCCCATTCTCATATTGGCATCATCTAGCCCACGCCGCCGCGATCTTCTCGCGCGTCTGGGTGTTGAACCCGCGCGGATCACTTCGCCGGACATTGACGAGACGCCTCGCAAGGGCGAAGTGCCGCGCGTCTATGCGTTGCGCATGGCGGAAGAAAAGGCTCTGGCTGTGGCGCGCGCGCCCGGCGAGATCGTTGTCGCGGGGGATACCACGGTTGCCGTTGGACGCCGGATTTTGCCGCAGGCGGCTAACGCCGATATTCAACGCGTATTTCTGAACCTGTTAAACGGTCGCCGCCACCATGTCCTGAGCGCAGTTGCTACAATCGATGGCGACGGACGTCTGCGCAGCCGGATATGTGACAGCATCGTCCGGTTCAAACGCCTCTCTCCTGCAGAAATTGAAAGCTACATCGCATGCGGCGAGGGTCTTGGGAAAGCAGGCGGATACGCAATTCAAGGCAGGGCCGAGGCGCTGATTGACTGGATGGCGGGAAGCCACTCAGGCGTGATTGGTTTGCCCCTGTATGAGACACGCGCACTGCTGCGGGCCTCTGGCTATCCGCTTGACTGAACTGTGGCACGATGATGCGCCTGGTGAGCGCCGCGCTGCCCTCGTCGAGCACGGAAATATTGCTGAAGTATATATCCAGCGCGACATGCATTGGGTGTTGGGTGAAGGCGGTGAGGGCCGCATTGACCGCAAGACGCCGTCGGGGGCGTATGTCGTTGCGGATGATGGCAGCGAGCTTTTGCTGCGCAGCAAAATCAGCGATCCAGATGGCACGCTTGTAGCGTTCGAGGTGGTCCGGGAAGCGATTTCCGAGCCCGGTCGCATAAAGCTGCCTGAGGTCAAGTTGCGTGACACCGTATCTGGCGATTTGGATCAGAAGGCAGACTTGTGGGCTCGCCGTATTGCCTTGCTTGGCCAGAATAGTCTAAACGCCCCAATCGCGGAAGGCTTCGATATTGCACTCGCAGGCCAGTCCCGGATTGGCGATGTCACCATAAGCTTTCAGCGCACAAAGGCCGGGCTTGTATTTGACGTGGACGGCATTGGGGACGCATTTGTCATCAACGGGATAGCCGCGACCGAGGTTGCGCGCCTTTTGCGGCTTTACCAGATTGGCGCGATGGTGATGGTCGATTTCGTTGCGATGGAGTCCAAAGCGCAGCGGACGGAAATAGCGGAAATTTTTGATGCGGCCGCAGCGTCTGATGGCCGGCCTTTCGAGCGCACAGCCATCAATGGCTTCGGCATGATGCAGGTGGTGCGCGCCCGTCCGCGGCCATCGGTTCTGGACCATCTGTTCGGTACCCGAATTGCAGCATTGTCTGATGAGACGCAGGCCCATTGGCTTTTGCGAGCGGTTGCGCAGTCTTCGGGTTTTGGTGTCCGCACCGTATCAGCAAGACCTGACGTCGTCACACTGCTGAATAGCCAACTATGGGCATCATTGCGCGCACAGGCGGTTCGCTTGGCGGGTGCAGACATGGTGGTGGTTGCAGACGAAAAGACTGCAGGCTATGGGCATGTCCATGTCGCGCAAAGCTAATCAATGTCCGCTATGTGGAAAACCGCAAAAGGCTGAATCGAAACCATTTTGTAGTCAAGGGTGCAAGGATCGCGACTTGCTGAAATGGCTTGATGAGGGGTATCGTGTGCCTGGTCCGCTTGCGGAATATGAAGATAGCTTCGATCCGGACGGTGCAGACTGATTTTGCGCTTGCCAAGGTGCGTATCGCCTCTCTATAGGCTGCGCTCCCACGCGGTTTTCGCCGTGTAGCCCGAGTAGCTCAGGGGTAGAGCAGCGGATTGAAAATCCGCGTGTCGGTGGTTCAAATCCGCCCTCGGGCACCACATTTCGTTCCTGAAAACAAAATGTAGTGCCGTTGTGGTGTCTGCTCGGTTGAAGTCTTTGCCCGCTCATGTGCGTGCGTTTGGCTATGTCTAAAATTTATAACCGACTTCGACCCCAACCAAACGCCGTGCACCTGGTGAAATGAAGGAGCCGCCAAATTCGATCGCCGGGATTGCTTCATTGATATACTTGCGATCCAGCATATTGTCAGCGAACGCGGTCAGATTCCAGTTTTCCCCTTCCAAACCGAAACGCATATTGAGGACGCCAAAGGCGTTACGCTTTGCGACGCTGTAATTCGCATTGCCGACAAAACCGGGCAGCGCGAGCGCCGAGATGGGGAGCAGCTGGCTAAAGATCGTCGCGCGGGCCTGATCCTGCACAGTGTGGAACCAGGTCGGACCGGTTATACGGTAATCGGCACGCATCACGAGGTCGATGTCATCGTTCAACGGCGCATCGATCTGACTTCCAAGGTTGATCGTATAGTCTGCGGTATAGGGTGACTTGTTGCCGACGGTATATGGCCGCGATGCGTTCTTCTTGATTTCGCTGTCGGTCAGATTGACGGAGCCGAAGACCTTCCATCCATCGACAATTTTGGCCGATGTATTGAACTCGACGCCTTTTACATCGACCTTGTCAATGTTGGACACCACGCGCAGCAGGCCGAACGATCCGACAAAGAATTCGAAAAACTGCATGTCGGTAATTTTGGTGTAATAGCCGGCTAGGTCAAAGGTTACGCGGTTGTCAAACAATGACCCTTTGATACCCGCTTCGAACGAGCTTGAGCGTTCCTTGCGGAATTGATCATTGATGGTCACGCCTGCACCAATTGCCGGGATGTTGAAATTGGCATTTACAAGGGCAGACGACCCGGTGTTGTTGAAGCCACCCGATTTAAATCCGATGCCCCAGTTGGCGTAAATGTTGGTCGAACTGTTGGGGGTGAAGCTCAATGTAACTTTAGGCTCCAATTGCTTGAAGCTTGCCGACTTATCCGCAATCGTGCCGGTCGCTGGAAGGCCGGGGTTAATTTTGGCGCCAGTAATCGGATCGGACACGTTTGGCACAAGGTTGGATGTTGTTCGGTCTTCAACGTCGTACCGCAATGCCACACCAGCCTTGAACATATCGGACACTTTATAATCTACTGAACCGAAAGCTGCGTAAACGTCTGTCTTAAAATTATCGTGGAACAGTTGTGAGGTCGGGTTGCTGCTTCCTGGTGCATTATACAAAGCGCCGCTTACGCCTTGGCCCAAATCGGCGCCAAGGCTAACACCAACCGTTCTGTCGATGTGCAGACCGTATACACCCAATTGCCAATTGAGCGGTGAATCGCCATTCGAGGCCAAACGGATTTCGCCGCTGATATCCTTTTGATTGCGAATTTGTAGCTGCGTGCCGTCGCATGTCGTTGGGCTATAGGCACCGAAGGTTGAACCCGTTGCTGGCGCGAAAATGAAAGGCACTGGAACTTGTCCAATGAAGCCCGGCGCATTTACCGGAAAGCCAGTCAAGGCCGCAGTGGTCGCAAAGCATTTGTTTTGCACAGCCAGATTGGTTGCATTTGCCGGTGCGCCCAAAGCCGGGGAAATGTAACGCGCAAAGTCAGCAGAGGTGCCATCCGCCGTCAGGTTTTGCTTCACGTCCGAATATAATGCCCAGGCCGTCAGGCGGGTGCTGCCGAAATCATGGTCAATTTTTGCCGAAAAGTCGATCGTGCGTTGGTCATTTGTTGGCCGGATATTGCTATAGTAGCGCAATTCATGCGCATCGACATCTTCAAAGAATGCGCCGCCAAAAGCCTCGATATGAAATACCGAGTTAAAGTTGATCGAGGCACCGGACAGTTTCGAATAGCGCGCCTTTACATCAAGATCGGTAGCATCGCCCAGTTGCGCCATGAAGCGGCCGTCGATGGAATATACTTCCTGATCATCCACGACTTTACGGTCAAGGAACAGGTTGCGGTAAAAACCGTCGGTGGTGCGGTAATTGCCCGACAGGACGAACCCTGCATTATCGCCCAAGGGCGATGCGATATAGGCTGAACCTTCAATCGTCTTTTCATTGGCATAGCTGAATTTGACAGCGCCTTCGAGAGTATCGCCAGGTTTGACCGTAGAGACAACGATTGCACCAGCAGCCGCATTGCGGCCGTAAATTGCGCCCTGAGGACCTTTCAGGATCTCGATCTGGCGCAGCGTGCCTTGTGTTTGGTTGAGCTGGGCAGTGTTGGTCTTCAAGATACCATCAACCACCAACGCGACTGAGCTTTCCGCATCACGCGCACCGTTAATGCCGCGGATGTTGATTTGCGTATCACCTGCTTCCGCAGTGCCAGTCACGATCGTAACACCCGGCGTTAACTGGGCAAAGTCTTGCGCATTCACAGCGCCGGTTTTGGCGAGTGCATCTGCATCGATAACCGATACGGAGGCCGGGACGTCGACAAGCCGTTCGCTCTGACGGCGCGCGGTTACGATGATTTCTTCGCCCTCTGCGCCCTCGTCAGCCGACTGCGCGAACGCCGTGGTTGGTAATAAAACGCTGATGGCAATCGATGAGAGGAGTGCACTTTTCCCAATACGCATGTAACCTTACCCCCTGTTATACCCAATATTGCTTTGCATGCAGCTTATTGTATACAAATGCCATTCGTCAAGAGGAGCGTTACAGCATGTCGCGGGCATCCGATCGGGCATATCATCACATCCGCAGCATGATCCTGTCAGGGGAGTTGCAGTCCGGATCGCAAATTCGCGAAGAAGCGCTTGCGGAGTTATGCGGCGTATCGAGAACGCCTGTGCGCGATGCGCTTCGGCGGCTCGAGGCGGAGATGTTCATCCGGCGCAACGATTCACAGCGCAGCTTTGTGGCAGACTGGTCGCTCGATGATCTTGAAGATGCTTTCGAGTTACGGAGCATGCTCGAGTCGCACGCGGCCAAGCGGGCAGCGGCGCGGATCACCCGTGAACAGCTTGCGCGGATGCGGATGCACAATTCACAATTGAAACAAGCCATTGATGCGGCAAGCCCGGATGTTCCGAGGTTTCTCGATCACAATCGCCAGTTTCATGCGATTATATTGGAAGCGGCGGCATCGGAGCGACTATCCAATATGCTGGCGCAGGTGACGGAACAGCCCGTCATATTACGGACCGCGCGGCAATATGATCTCGAAAATTTGCGCCGATCGCATCATGAACATGACGAATTGCTCATCGCCTTCGAAAACCGCGACGGCGACTGGGCCGCTGCGGTCATGACCGCGCATATCCGCCGCGCCTTTCATGCATATGCGGAAGCGCATTTGACCGACACGCGAATTGGAAAGTCCAATCTGGCCGCATAATCCTGTTTGATTTTGTATACAATTATGCCATCACCATCAGCGATGAGGATTCCAAAGCATATCGAATTTGTTGAGGTGGGACCACGAGACGGCCTTCAAAACGAGGCTGTGCTGATCTCCAGCGAGAACAAAATTGCATTGATCAATCGCGCGATTGAGGCTGGTGCGCGCCGGATTGAAGTGACCAGTTTTGTGAATCCCAAACGCGTGCCACAAATGGCGGATGCAGAGGCAGTATGTGCCAATCTGCCCGAGCGTGCCGACGTCACCTTCATTGGTCTGGTCATGAACGAGCGCGGGGCAGAGCGGGCAATTGCCACGAACACAATCGATCAGCTTGGTGCTGTTGCGGTCGCTACCGACAGCTTTGCGAAAGCCAATCAGGGCCAGAGCAGCGACGAATCGGTCGAGGCGGCACGGGCGATCATCAGTATGGCCCAAGCCGAAGGACGGACCGCACAATGCACGATCGCTGCATCATTTGGCTGTCCGTTTGAAGGCGAGGTATCCGACCGGCGCGTGTTGGACATGGCTTTGGCCATTGCCGATGCGGGACCCGTTGAAATTGCGCTGGCTGATACGATAGGTGTCGGGGACCCAGCCCATGTGGCGCGATTGGTCGCGCTGGTTCGTAAAGAACTGGGCTCATTGCCCATCCGGGTACATTTTCATAACACGCGCAACACTGGACTCGCCAATGTCTGGGCGGCGGTCGATGCCGGCGCCACGGTTGTCGATGCGTCGCTGGGCGGTCTCGGCGGATGTCCATTCGCACCGGGCGCAGCGGGTAATGTACCAAGCGAGGACGTTGTCTACATGCTTGAACGGGCGGGCGTTTCTACGGGAATGCATTTGGAAAGCCTTATTCAGGCAAGCCATTGGTTATCGGATATCATCGGCAGAAAACTGCCTGGCATGGTGGCGCAATCGCCACCATTTCCCAAAGCTGCGTGAGGAGAGTTGAATGGGTTATCGTTTGGGTGTCGATGTTGGGGGGACCTTCACCGATCTGTTGCTGTTCAACGCGGACACGGGCGCGTTCTGGAGGCACAAGACGCCTTCTACACCGCATGATAGCAGCGAGGGCATTTTAACTGGCGTCCACGCCATTTGCGCACATGCTGGTGTAGATGCGACCGGGATCGAATATTTTCTCCATGGAACGACCGTGGCCACCAATGCGGTGCTTGAGGGCAAGGGCGCGCGTGTCGGCCTGATCGTGACCGAGGGCTATCGCGACATCATGCAGATTGCGCGCTCTTACGTGCCCGGTGGTCTTGCTGCTTGGATCATTTGGCCCAAGCCCACTCCGATGGCAGCGTTGGAAGATACCGTAACCGTCAAAGGCCGGATGAACGCGCAAGGTGAAGTGGTTCGCCCACTTGACGAGGCATCGGCCCGCCAAGCGTTAACTCAGCTGAAAATTCAGGGTGTCGAGGCTGTCACCATAAGCTTCATGAATGCTTATACCAACGGCGCGCACGAAAAGCGCGTCGGTGAACTTGCCCACGAAATCATGCCCGATGTGCCGGTATCGCTTAGCCATGAAGTGCTGCCGGAAATGCAGGAATATGAACGCACATTGACGACGGTCGCAAATGCCGCAGTGCGCCCGGTCGTCGGCAAATATGTTTCCAACCTGCGAAGCCAGCTTGCGGCGTCTGGATTTGCCGGCAAGCTTTCATTGTTGCGTTCGGATGGTGGTCTCATGTCGGCGCAAAAGGCCGAATTGCATCCGGTCAATATTCTGATGTCAGGCCCTGCTGGCGGGGTAACGGGCGCTTTATGGGTCGGCAAGAACGCCGGTATCCGGAACATCCTGACGCTTGATGTCGGTGGTACGTCCACTGACGTCGCGCTTATCGAAAATCTTGAACCGCGCCGCGTGCGTACAACTGAGGTCGGTCATCTGGCGGTGCGCGCATCGTCGCTCGATGTAAAGACCGTTGGAGCAGGGGGCGGTTCAATTGCTTATGTGCCGGAGCTGACCAAGGCGCTGCGTGTTGGTCCACAATCAGCCGGCGCCGTGCCAGGGCCTGTGGCTTATGGAAAAGGGGGCGAAGCGCCCACTGTAACCGACGCCAATGTGGTGCTTGGATATTTGCCCGAAAATTTGTTGGGCGGCACGTTCCAGCTTGACCGCGAGGGCGCGAAAAGAGCGGTGCAGACTATTGCGGACGCCCTAGGTATCGACCTGATGGCGGCGGCGCGCGGTATCATCGATATTGTGAACGAAAATATGTTCGGTGCGCTGCGGATGATCTCGGTGCAGCAAGGCTATGACCCGCGCCACTTTGCATTGATGGGCTTTGGCGGGGCGGGGCCGCTGCATGTCAACGCGGTCGCGCGATTGATGGGAAGCTGGCCAGCCATTTCTCCTATGTCGCCTGGCGTATTATGCGCGCTTGGCGATGCTACTACGCGTATGCGCACGGAAACGGCGCGCAGCTTTTCGCGTTTGGCGACTACCACCGATGCGGCAGAGCTTATCGGCATCCTGAAGGAAATGGCGGATCAGACGCGCGCCGAGTTGCAGTCGGACGGTATCGATGATGCAGATATCAGCAGCGAATTTGAAATCGACGTGCGTTACGCGGGGCAAGCATTTGAAGTGCCGCTGACCATTACCCCTCACGTGCTCGAACGTGACGGTGTTGAAGGCATATTGAAACGTTTCGACGAGGAGCATTTGCGGCTCTTCACGTTCAACATGGATACACCGCACGAAATCGTGAACCTGCGTGCGGTTGCCATGGGTCAGGCGCTTGATTTGCCCGCTGCCGAACTGCCCAAGGGCGATGGCAATCCTGCGGCTGCCAAAATGCGCGACCATGTTTTGTGGATGGACGGTAAGGAACAAGCTGCAATCATTTATGACCGTTCCAAACTCCGACAGGGCGACATCATTCCCGGCCCTGCGATCGTCGTGGAGATGGACTCGACCACGCTCATCGAAACCGGCTGTGTCGCAAGCGTCGACAAGGTCGGCAACATCCTGATCAATCTGGCTTGAGGAGGCGAACGACATGCCCGCCGAAATCATCGAAGCAAACAAGACGCCCTTCAACAAAGTCGCTATCGATCCGGTAACGCTAGATATCATCGAGAACGCGCTGCGCAACGCGCGGATCGAGATGGATGCTACACTGGTGCGCACTGCGATGTCCCCCGGCATCCGCGAGCAGGGTGACGCATTCCCGCTGATTGCCGATCATACCGGCAAGATGATCGTTGGCCAGTTCGGCAGTTTCATTGGCGGCTTTCTGGATAATTTTGATGGCACGCTGGAAGACGGTGACATGATCTTCCTGTCCGACCCTTATTCATGCGCTGGCGCTGTCAGCCACTCGAACGACTGGCTGGTGCTCCTGCCGGTGTTCAAGGATGGACGGCTCATCGCTTATACTTCGATGTTTGGCCACCAATCGGACATTGGCGGCAAGGTGGTTGGATCCATGCCCATCAATGCACGCTCGATATTCGAGGAAGGCGTTCGCATTCCGCCTGTAAAAATCTGGAAAAAAGGCGCGTATAATGACGACCTGATGAAGCTCGTAATGCACCAGACGCGTAAACCCGATTGGTGTCAGGCGGATTTGAACGCGCTCATCGCCTCTTGCCGGGTTGCCGCACGCCGGGTCATCGAAATGGCGGGGCGCTTTGGTGACGATGTCTATATCTCGGCAACGCAAGAACTGCTCGCGCGCAATCACCGCGCGATGAAATCGCTGATCGCCATGGCGATTGGCGAAGATCCTGTAAGTTTCGAAGATTACATCTGTGACGATGGCATGGGCGCTGGCCCGTATAAGATCAAATGCACGATGTGGCGCGAGGGTGAGAAGGTGGTCCTCGATTTTGCTGGTACTGACCCGCAAAGCCAGGCGTCGATCAACTTCTTCCTGAACGAAAACATGTTCAAAATGTTTTTCGGCATTTACATGATCATGGTTTTCGATCCCCAAATTTTGTTCAACGATGGCTTTTATGATTTGATTGATGTCCGCATTCCGGACGGCTCACTTCTCAAGCCGAAATTTCCAGCAGCGCTCTCGGGTCGTACGCATGCGCTGGGCCGCATTTTCGATATTTTAGGTGGGCTGTTGGGCCAAAAAACACCGGAATTCTTAAATGCGGCCGGTTTTTCCTCCAGTCCCCACCTTTTTTATTCGGGCAACGATAAAAAGGGCGACTGGTTTCAGCTGTTCCAAATTGGCTTTGGTGGCATTCCCGGGCGTCCAATGGGCGATGGTCCCGATGGCCATTCCTTATGGCCAGGCTTCACAAATGTGCCGAATGAATTTCTGGAACGCTATTTCCCGTTGATCATTGAGCGTTATGAAACCGAACCCGACAGCGGCGGCGCAGGTCTGCACCGTGGCGGCAATGGCATTCATATGACTTACCGGTTTCTTGCGGCCGGGACGATCTCGATACATGATGATCGCTGGTTCGTGCCTCCATGGGGTGTGAATGGCGGAGAACCTGGCAAACGTGCACGCAAGCTGCTCGAGAAGGCCGATGGCACGTCGCATATTATCGGCAACAAGGTCGAGGATGTGCATGTCGATGAAGGTGACCAATTGCACTTCATTACATGGGGCGGCGGCGGCTGGGGCGACCCGCTTGAGCGGGATCCGGCATTGGTGGGCAAGGAAATCATTCAGGGACTTGTTTCCGTCACCGGCGCCCGGGATTATGGCGTTATTGCAAGCGAAAACGGCGATGTCGATCTGGCGGCTAGTGAAATGCTGCGTTCCAAATTGCGGGCGGAGAGGGGCACATTGCCGTTGTTCAACTATGGCCCGACGATCGAAAATCTACGCACAAATTGTGCAGCAGAAACCGGCTTGGCAGCGCCAGTCCAGCCCGTCTGGACGAATTTGGAGGCGGCAGAGTGAGTGCATTAAAAGGTCTGCGGGTGATTGAACTCGGCCAGCTTTTGGCCGGGCCGTTCTGCGGCCAGTTGCTTGGTGATATGGGTGCGGAGATCATCAAGGTCGAACCTCCCGGCGCGGGCGACCCCATGCGCGTGTGGGGGCAAGGCGAAGAAAAGGTCCAGTGGGAAGTTGTTGCGCGAAACAAGAAATCGGTCTCGGCGAATTTGCGCATCAAAGAAGGCCAAATGCTGGTCCGCAAGCTTATCGCAACCGCCGATATATTGGTTGAGAATTTCAAGCCGGGGACAATGGAAAAATGGGGGCTTTCGCCCGACATTTTGCTGGCCGAACAGCCCGGGCTGATCATTGCGCGCATGTCAGGCTATGGCCAGACGGGTCCTTATTCCGACCGCGCGGGATTTGGCGGAATTGGCGAAGCGATGGGTGGCTGGCGCTATATTGTCGGCGAGCCTGACCGTCCGCCGAGCCGGATGGGTGTCTCGATTGGTGATACGCTGACTGCGACTTATGGTTGCATGGGAATATTGGCCGCGTTGCACCATCGCAGCCGAACCGGCCAAGGGCAGGTTATCGACGCAGCTTTATATGAAAGTGTGCTTCAGGTCATGGAGGGACTCGTTCCCGAATATGACCATGGAGGCTTTATTCGCGAGCGTTCAGGCTCCATCCTACCCGGGATTGCGCCCTCCAATGTCTACAGCTGCAAGGACGGGGAGTATATGATCGGAGCGAACAAGGATTCGCTTTGGCAGCGGTTGGCGACGGCGATGGGCCGACCAGAACTTGGTACAGACGCGCGCTATGCTACGCATGTGGCGCGGGGACATAATCAGCTGGAACTTGACGAATTGATCAATGCATGGACGCAGACATTGACGGTCGATGAAGTGGATGCGCTGATGATTGCGCATTCCATTCCTGCAGGTCGCGTTTATCGTGCACCTGAAATGCTTGCAGACCCGCATTTCAAGGCACGAGAGGCGATTGTTGAAGTAGAGACGGAAAGGTTCGGCAAATTGAAGATGCAAGGCGCGTTTCCGAAATTCTCAGCGACGCCCGGCGGCATACGCTCGCCCGCTCCATCTGTCGTAGGTCAGCATAATGCTGAAATTTACGGGGGATTGCTTGGAATGGCCCCCGGCGAACTTGAAAATCTGGAGGCGGCAGGGGCCATCTGATGACGCCGGGAAATGACGACCTGGCTGAAAACTATTCGGGCGCTTTTGACGGACGTCTTTCATTTGGGAAATACCCGGCGTTACTGATCGTTGATTTCGTCATGGCATATCTGGATCACGCGTCCCCGCTATATGCCAATGTCGAGGACGCTTTGGCGAGCAATATCCGCCTCTTGGCCGTGGCGCGTGCGGCTAACATTCCGGTGATCTTTACCAATGTTGTCTATGAAGCGGATGGTGCAGATGGCGGCTTGTTCTACAAGAAGATCCCGGCGCTCAGGGTATTTGTGAAAGGCTCGCCATTGGGTGCCTTTCCACCTTCACTAGAGCCGATGGATGGCGAACACATCATTTCCAAACAATTTGCATCAGCGTTTTTCGGAACGTCGCTCGCTGAAGTCCTTACCGCTGAAGGCATCGATACGCTGCTGATAACCGGCCTGTCCACATCGGGATGTGTGCGGGCAACGGCGCTTGACGCATTGCAGTCCGGCTTTGCCCCCTTCGTTGTCCGCGATGCATGCGGCGATCGGCATTTGGCGCCACACGAAGCCAATTTGTTTGATCTCCAGGCAAAATATGCGGAGGTAATATGCGAAGCCGATGCGTGCGCGCTTATGCGTGCCAATGGTTCATGGACGCCCTGACTTTTTGAGCCAGCGCTGGACGTGAAGGCCATTACGAACATTTGGACTGCAATGTTTTCGGAAGTAGCCAGCCCGAGTTTCGAGCTAATTTGCTAGCCGCAGGCATATTGAAGCACAAGCAGGCCAGTCTAATAGCTCGTCAGGCCAGGATATTCCCAAAGATACGGGACGCCCGTGTCGCCCAGAATGCTCCTGACCAGCATTGGAAATGCCCGCTCTGCCCTGACGTCGTTGGATAAGATAAGTACGCAGCGTTTGCGCCGCTCGAGGCATACGACAGTGTTGGCCGTGCTGTCATTGTGCCCGCCTTTGTACCAGCCTGCACCTTGCGGACCGGAGAAGGAGATGACACCAAGACCGGCTGCGGCAGACGGACGTGCATCTGGCTCTGCATCGGGCAACAAGGTAGGAAATTGCTGTGCCGTCGTGATTGCGCGCGTGCCCTTGGCAAATTCTTCACGCCATTTGCGCTTAAGACCGTAGCCCCGCACAATGGCCGCTGTCATGATTGCGAAGTCCGCAATGCTGGTGTCCATCGAACCTGCGGCGCGGACACGGCTGCGTTCGTCATGCGGCTCCACTTTGCCCTGTTCATCCCAGCCATCGGCAAGATTTTCGGAAAAAGAAGGCCGCCAGATCAGGCTTGTATTGCGCATGCCCAGCGGACCGAAGAAGCGGCTTTGAAGCTCTTTGCCAACATCAAGTCCAAGCCCTTTCTCCAGCGCAAACTGCAGCAACATTATACCTTCGCCTGAATAGGCGTATCTTGACCCGGGCGAAAAATGGATCCGAAGTTTCCGATTCGGCTCAAGAAAGGAGAAATTGGCAAAGCCAGTAGAGTGGTTGAGCACCATTCGCGGCGTGATCAGTTTCCAGCGGGGATCGTCGGCGAGATCGCCCCAATTTCCATAGGCATCGAGATTGCCATAATCCGGAAGCGGGCGCGCGAGCATGTTGGCAATTGGCATGTCGAGCTGGAGCTTATTCTCCTGCGCAAGCTGCGTCGCGAGGTAGCCGAAAACCGACTTGGTAAGTGATGCACCATACATCACCGTATTGGTAGTGAGAGGAGCTCCGGAAGCATTGCGCACACCAAACGCGCGCACCGTCTGCACTTTGCCGTTTTCAATGACCGCTATGGCGAGGCCCTTGGCTCCGGTTTCCTTCATCGCGCGTTCTACAGCGATCTCTAAATGATCAGCATTATTGGCTTCGATCCTTTGACCTTGCGCTGAAATGGCCAAGAGACCCAAAGCAATATATGCGTGTTTCATCCTGAGCCTCCTTTCTCATTTGTCCAACACGTTATGACATCAATGGGCAGGGTGAAAGCGCCACTTTTATGGAACAGCATTCCCTATATAGATCGCCCGCAAATCATGTTGCCCATTCAACGTCTTGGCCGGAGATTTACGGCGCGATGGATGAGTCCGCCATACAAACAAGCTCGACCAGATACCCGCAAATAGCGCAATGCACATTTTTCTGATGACAAGAGCTCTTGACAGGCAAATATTCTACTTGTAAAGAACTCTTGTCATTAAGGAGTGTGCCAGTTGGAAAATCGTTTGAAAGATTATCGCGAGAACGCCGGGTGGAGCCAGGGCGAACTGGCGCGGCGGTTGGGTGTTTCGCGGCAGACGATCAATGCGGTTGAAACGGACAAATATGATCCCAGCCTTCCGCTCGCGTTGCGGATGGCAAAGCTGTTTGTCTGCCAGGTGCCAGATATTTTTGTCGATCATTGGGAACCAGAAGGAAATTGATATGAACATCGTGACATCGGAGGCGAAAATGCAAAAGGGTCGTAAACTGATTTTTCAGATGGCATTTGGCGGTTTGCTTGGCGGACTTGCAGGCTATTTTGGCTTGGGATTGCTGGATGCTGAAAATATGGCAATCGATCAGGTGATGGTCAGCGGTGTTGGCCTTATCTATTTGCTGATGGGATTGATCTGCGGCTTTGGTCTGGTCGCGCCCAAATTGGGGTCCAGCATCTTGAATGTTGAAGATGCAGACGAGATTCGTGATCAGCGCCGCGTATTGACCGGTTCGACATTGTGCATGATTGCGCTGGGGGCGGCATTGATTGTGTTGCCCTTGGCTGGAGCGGATGGACAAATTTCGCCGGTTGCGGCTTTTGGCGGATTGCTCGCGGCCTTGGCGCTGCTGATTGTCGTGTCGATCCGGGATTGGAAATATTATGACGAGATGATGTTGCAGCTCAGCCGCGATGCCGGGAATCTGGCTTTTTGCGGTATCGGGGCAGTGATCCTGATCTGGGCATCTGCGGCATCGCTGGGGCTGGT
>JANMJX010000159.1:0-14536 GCA_031371575.1 Sphingomonadales bacterium | reverse complement strand
ATCTGCACCGTGAAGACATAAGCGCGGTTCAGCCGATCTTCGTCGACGTCGGGCGTATAAGCCCGCACCCGCTCCACCAGTTCATATTGCCGCATCATCAGTCCAAGTTGGGTCTTTTACGCTGCGATGCAACCGGAAAATCATTCTTCACGGGTTCGCGCCCGTTTTATCGTTAAAAAAAAGCACGCCGCCGCCACGGCAATTTAGGAGAGACTTTAATGTGGATTTCTAGCGAAGCTATGACCCAACAAAATTGCGCCAGAAGGATAATCCTTCCGGCGCAGTCTGGTTTCGGCTCCTTGAGCTGCATGGATCATGCAGCAGGGGGATTAGGAGGAGAGCGGAGCCGAAAATCTCGGTCGAAGCTTTAGTTCTTCGCGATTGCCTTGGCATTGCCGCCATTGCAGGCAGCGATTTCGTCAGCAGTGAAAACGCGCTCACCAGCGGTGAAAGCCGAAACTTCACCAAATTTGCGGGCGACGCTGATGCACATGTTTTTTGGAGCCGTCGAAGCCATCGGCGCGCGGCAGCTTGTGCCTTCGCACTTGACGAAGACGCTGCGGAGCAACTCAGGCTTTGCAGTGGTTGGCTGGGTCAGTTCAACCTTGTAATAGCTGCCGTTGGTCGCAGCATGTGCCTGGGGAGCTACAAAAAGAAGTGTCGCGCTCAAAGCAGAGGCGGCAGCAAGTGCGCCCAGACGGGCGGAGAAGTGGGAGAGGGTCATCTTGTTTTCCTTAGCTTTGCAAAATTTTTTCAAACTGCAGACTGGAACTTTGGTCCCTCGCCAGCACTTTGCGCATCTGGTAAATCAGTTGCGAATCACTACTTATTATTTTAAGTTTCTATTTGCAACTTAAAATTGCAATAGCAGTTGATTAATTTTAAAGAGCGTCGCAATCTGCGGCGGAGAGGATAAAGCATGGGCGAATTGCGGGAACCGCTACAAGAGCTTGCGGAATGCGGTCTACCAACAGCGTTGGAGGCGATGGGCGAACGCTGGTCATTTATGATATTGCGCGCCGCGTTCAATGGCGTGCGCCATTTTGAAGAATATCTGTCCGAAATCGGCATCGCCCGCAACATATTGGCAAACCGCCTTACGCGGCTGACCGAAAGCGGCATCTTGCACCGCACGCCCTGCCCCGACGATCGGCGCAAGGTGGAATATCGGCTCACAGACAAGGGGCTAGACCTGCTTCCCACGATGATCGCGTTGCGCCAATGGGGCGAAAAATGGGGCACGGGCGTTCTGTCCAATCCTGTCCTCGTCGATGAACGGGACCGGCAACCGATCTCGCCTGTGACGATCCGAAGCCATGATGAACGCGTGCTAGGCCATATGGATCTGTGCTGGATGAATTCCGCCGATATTACGCCAGTCCGGACCGACGCGACAGACGATCTCGGCGACCGCGTGCGGAAATTGAGCGCAATCTGATTTGCGCTATTGACACTTGGTAACGCAGCCATTGAATTTTTGTTGCGAATCTGTTACACTGCATGTGACAGGCCAAAAATGGTCGACAACTGCGCACCTAAACCGGGTTGAAGCAGGCTCAGACGTAAGGGACGAACAAAACAGTTTAGGGGCGGTTTCGCGCCGTCTGAATAGCTATTCTCCCAAATAATAAGAAAGGTCGTAATATGACGTCCAACGCGGCGATGTTTGATGTAGGCGATTATGTGGTGTATCCCAAGCATGGGGTTGGACGCGTCATCGAACTGCAAGATTCCGAAATCGCAGGTATGCAGCTTCAGCTCTATGTCCTGCGCTTTGAAAAAGAAAAAATGACGCTTCGCGTGCCTTTCAATAAGGCTGAAGGCGTCGGTATGCGCAAACTTTCGAGCGACAAGACGCTCAAGGAAGCCATGCACACATTGACTGGCAAGCCCAAGGTGAAGCGCACCATGTGGTCGCGCCGCGCACAGGAATATGAAGCGAAGATCAACTCAGGCGACCTCGTTTCGATCGCCGAAGTGACGCGCGACCTGTTCCGTCCCGATGATCAACCCGAGCAGAGCTATTCGGAACGCCAGATCTTCGAGGCAGCGTCGAGCCGGTTGGCACGCGAACTCGCGGCCATGGAAAAGACCGACGAGAAAGCCGCGCTTCAGAAGATCCTTGCGATCCTGAATGAAGCAGCGCCGCAATATTACGAAAAAGCAGAATAGATTTTCCTTACCGGAAAAGCTGAAGGGCGCTGGAAACGGCGCCCTTTTTTTCTGCGCCGCAGCCATACCGCCAAACGCCCAGCCTGACATGCGGCTTTCGGGGGTGGTATAGGCGCTAACATGGCCAAAGTAATTGTCTGGTATGACGGGGGATGTCCCTTATGCATTCGCGAGATTGCAGTGATGCGCCGGCTTGATCAGCGCCGCGCCATCGACTTTGTGGATGTCGCCCCGGCCGACTCTGTCTGCCCGCTTGATCGTCAATTGATGCTCGCCCGCTTTCACGCCAGCGAAGATGGTGTCATCCTGTCGGGTGCCGCAGCCTTTGCCGCGATGTGGCGCGCGATCCCCTTGCTTAAGCTGCTTGGGTACGCCGCACGCAACCCGGCCATATTGCGCCTTCTCGAGCGGCTTTATACCCAGTTCCTCAAGTTCAGGCCGCGCCTGCAAAGATTGTTACAGAACACATGAGCCTATCAAGTTTTCCCGCCACACGTGGCGATGCACTGTCCCGGCTTGCCCGTTTTGCGCCCGAAGCGGGTCATGCTTACGCAGCGGGACGCAACACCGATCCTGGACCATCAGAGGCAGGCGCGGTATCGAAGCTCTCGCCCTATATCCGCTATCGGTTGATCACCGAGCAGGAAGTCGTTGGCGCGGCACTTGGTCATCACAGCCTGCCCGCGGCCGAGAAATATGTACAGGAAGTATTGTGGCGCACTTATTGGAAGGGCTGGCTGGAAATGCGTCCGTCGGTCTGGGTGCAGTTTCAGGAAGAGCGCGACAGGCAACGCGACAGCTTCCCGAATGCACGGGCCATTCGCAGTGCAGAGGCCGGCGAAACCGGCATTGAGGGCTTTGACGACTGGGCCCGCGAATTGGTCGAGACCGGTTATCTGCACAACCACGCGCGCATGTGGTTTGCATCGATATGGATTTTCACCCTCCGTCTACCCTGGGCTTTGGGTGCGGACTTTTTCCTGCGCCATCTGATTGATGCCGATGCCGCGAGCAACACCTTGTCCTGGCGCTGGGTCGCTGGCCTGCAAACCGCTGGCAAAAGCTATCTTGCGACAACCGAGAATATTGCGCGCTTCACCAATGGCCGCTTTGCGCCAAAGGGGCTGGCCACAATGGCGATGCCACCCATCGACATTTCGATACCGGCGCCGCAGCCACTGCCGCCGGCGGTTAACTACGACCTGCACAAGCCATCGTTTTTGCTCATCACACCAGAGGATTTGCACGCTGAATCTGTGTTCAATTCAGCTACAAAAATTACTGGCGCATCCGTGTTACTCGACCCGGACAGCTTGTGGGGAGAGAATGCCCGCTCCTTTGTCGGCGCAGCAGTCACCGACACCGCCGCACGCATCAACAACGTCTTGAAATGTCCGACGCCGATCCTGCGCAACCTCGACGCAACGACCCTCATTGGACACGCCCGTGAAGCAGGCGCTCAGCAGATCCTCACGCCTTACGCCCCTGTAGGACCCATCGCCGATATTTTGGCCAAGGCGGCCCCTGTGTTGGCCTCGGAGGGAATTCCCCTTGTGCAGGCTCGCCGCGCCTGGGACGAAAAATTCTGGCCGCATGCGACCAAGGGCTTTTTTCCGTTCAAGGAGCGTATCCCCAAAATAATCCAGGAAATGGGGCTTTCCAGATAGTTCGTAAATTTCTGTTGCACGCGCGCAGTTGAGGCGTATTATTGACATAATACACAAGGAGCCATGTGATGCGTAAAACGATTTCCCTTCTGCCCGTTCTCATATTGGCTCTGTCCGCATGTGGAGAATCGGTGTCCGAGATGGTCAAGGACGTTAAATCCATCGAAAGCGGTGGTTTTGCCGACGGCAAGACGATTTCCACGACAGCAGCAACAACCGCTTCATTTGATGCGGTAAAAGCGCTCGGTCCTGACAACATCGTCTTTGTGACTGGCACTTCATTCAGCATAAAGGCCCAAGGTAACGCAAAGGCAATCGCAACCCTCCGCTACAAAATAGACGGCAATGCCATTGTCATTGGCCGCGATAAGGGCAATGGTTTGGCGAAGAAGGCGAAGGCGTTACGGTGACGATTACTGCGCCCGTGTTGACGGCCGCTTCGCTGGCTGGCTCAGGGGACTTCACCGCTGACCGAATGAAAGGCGATGATGTCGAAGTCAAAATTGCAGGTTCGGGCAGCTTAAGCGTAGCCAATGTCGAAGCGACGACACTTGAGACAAAAATTGCTGGCTCAGGCGATGCAGTTATTTCTGGCAAGGTTGAACGTGCCGACTTCTCAGTCGCGGGATCGGGCAGCATCGATGCCCAGAAGCTCACGGCAACAGACGCTGAGGTGTCCATTGCCGGATCAGGCGATGTCCGCCTGAATGCTTCCGGTAAAGTGAAGGCGAAAGTCGCGGGCAGCGGCGACGTTAATGTCACTGGCGGCGCATCATGCGATTCAAAATCCATGGGTTCGGGCAGCATCAATTGTTCCTGAACAGGATAGGCTGACGCGCATGAGCAATTGGTGGGACCGCAATGTCGTTCCCCGCTTGATCGGCTGCGCCTGCACGCAACCGGCGGTGATGCGCGATCGAGCCAAAGTCGTGCCACTGGCTTCAGGAGACGTGCTTGAACTGGGTTGCGGCGCACCTAATCTCGATTTTTACAATTGGGGGAACATTCGTTCACTGTCAGGCGTCGACCCGTCGCCCGAACTTCTGAACGGGGCCAAATTGGCACTCGCAAAAAAGGGATTGAAAGCGGACTTTATTCCCGGCGTGGCAGAGGCGCTGCCCTTCGCCCAAGGCAGCTTCGACTGTGTCGTGACGACCTTCACCTTGTGTTCGGTTCAGGATCCAATTGCGGCGTTAGCCGAAGCCAGACGCGTGTTGAGGCCCGGTGGGCGGCTTCTATTTGTTGAACATGGCCGCGCACCAGATCAGCCTGCGGCACTTTGGCAGAACCGGATTGAGCCCTTGTGGAAACGCATTGCTGGCGGTTGCCATTTGACCCGGCCCGTAACTCAGGCCATATCCGACGCTGGCTTTGTGTGTGACGCACCACAAGGACATTATATGAAAAGGACACCGAAATGGCTTGGCTGGGTCGAATGGGGCGAGGCGCGACTGGCGTAACAGGCGTTGCCATATTATTGGCTGCTGGACTGATGACAGCTGGGCCCGCTGCTGCTGAAGAGCGCAAGATGCTCGTGGCAAGCTTTGAAAATATTCAGGTTCTCGGCGATATCAATGTTGAGGTGCAGACCGGCAAAGCACCGTCCGCGCGCGTTAAGGGAGACAAGCGCGTGTTGGACTCGCTGAAACTCGAACGCGTTGGCATGACATTACGTGTGCGCCTTCAAGGCGCATTGAATGACGCCAAGGGCACCCCGATGACTCAGCCGGTTCAAGTGTTGCTATCCACGCAGGGTATCAAGAACATGACCGTGGCGGGTAATGGTGTGTTGAAAATATCCAATATCACGGAACCCGATGCGGTTCGCATGCTCATTGCGGGCAATGGCGCGATTGCGGTTGAACAGCTTAACGCCGATAAATTTGCCGCCGATATCGATGGTAATGGCCGGATAGAGATCAAAAAAGGCAATGTTCGTGACGCCAAAGTTACGCTCAATGGTGCAGGCCAATTTGACGCTCCAGACCTAAAAATGCGAACCGTACGCCTCGAACATATCGGAAATGCTGTATCGAGGGTCCAGGCTTTGGAAGAGGCCGATATATTCAATCGCGGCACCGGCAATATAACAGTCGGAGGAACCGGAAGCTGTTTTATTAAACAAGCTGGTAGCGCAGCAATCAACTGCACCCGGATCGGCAAGGGATCAGGTAAATGAAAGTAGCTCAATTCAGCCGTCGCTATTTGTGCGCGATAGCGTTGTCCCTGACGGCGTGCACCATGCCAGCCAATGGCGGCAGCCAACCCGCCGGTTGTAACGCCGGCGCCGCAGCGGGGCAGTCACAGGCTGGAATCGCACAAGTCACTTTGTGCATCACCAGTTCGAAAAAAACCCGCGCCTTCACGGTTGAGGTTGCACAAACCGGCGCGCAACAGGCGAAGGGATTGATGTTCCGCACTGAACTTGCCGACAATGCTGGCATGATTTTCCCGTTCCCCGAACCGCGCATTGCCAGTTTCTGGATGAAGAACACCGTCATCCCGCTGGACATCATCTTTGTCCGCGCAAACGGGACTATTGAGAGTATTGCGGACAACACAATTCCCTATTCCACCGACCCAGTGCAATCTGGTGAACCCGTGGCAGCGGTACTTGAACTGCGTGGCGGCCTGTCTGCCGAACTTGGCATTGCTGCCGGCGATCAGGTCAAATGGACCGTGAAATAAGGCCAAATAAGGATTGCGCGGCACCGTGCTTGGTCCTAATCGCGAAGCCATGGGAATACTCGGTAAAATCTTCACTTGGTGGGACGGCGCAACCATTGGCACGTCGATCTACAGCTGGCGCAAGGGCAAAGCTGTAGGCACCGACACCGACGGCAATACATATTACCAATCCTCGGACGGCAAGCGCCGCTGGGTCATTTACAATGGTCCAAATGATGCAAGCCGCGTCTCCCCAGATTGGCATGGCTGGCTCCACGGAACGCATGATGGTGATCCCGAGAGCTATCTGCCGCCACATCGCGGTTTTGAAGTGCCCCCTGTGCCAAATCTCACCGGCACGGTTGCGGCTTATCGTCCCGCTGGGTCGATTGAGAGGGGCGGTAACCGGGTACGCGCAACAGGCGATTATGAGGCGTGGAGTCCCGACGGATCATGATCCGCAATCGCGGTCTGTTCATTCTGCCCCTGCTGGCAATAGTTGCCGCGTGCAGTGCGTCGAATGACGAGGGCGATGACGACAAGCTAGCGCCCCCAAAATCAGGCAAGGCACAGCCAACCGCCGACAAAATCGTCGCGGTATCCGGACAAACCATTGGCACACCTATGGCAGAGCGGATCGCCGTGCTGGGTTTGCTCAACAAACGAAATGGGCAAACGCGCGACATCGAACTGAAGCCGGGCGAAGCCATCCGGTTAGGTAAGGTCGTCGTGAGGCTTAGGGCATGCGAAAAAACCGCGCCTTGGGAAAACTATCCTGACGAAGGCGCATTTGTGCAACTGCTGGTCAACGAACGTCCGCCCGGTACGACCGAGGCGGCAAGATGGCGCAGCGTATTTTCAGGCTGGCTCTTCAAAGAAAATCCCGCTGCAAATGTGGTTGAGCACCCGATTTATGATGTCTGGGTTAAAAGTTGCAAAATGAGCTTCCCAGGCGAAGAAGCACCATTGGAGCGGAAATCAGCCGAACCGGCGTCGGCTGCCGCTGGCACTGCGCCAGAAGCAAGTACGCCATCCAACGCGCCCCAGTCTCCGGCCCCACCGGTTGAAGATAAAGGTGAAGAGGCAAGCCCCGACGAGGCCTGAACCGCTTTAGTCAGAGCAGCTTCAAGTCGTTCGAGATAAGCGGCTTGAGTCATTTCGATGGCGCCAAGACTGGCCAAATGATCGGTCATGAACTGGCAATCGAGCAGGACAAAGCCGCCAACCCTCAACCTTGCGACCAGCCAAGCCATCGCGACTTTGGACGCATCGGTTTCCCGTGAGAACATGCTCTCGCCAAAAAAAGCGCGTCCCAGCGCCAGTCCATAAAGTCCGCCGACAAGACGTCCTTCAGACCAGCACTCGACGCTATGCGCCCAGCCATGCTGATACAGACGGCAAAAAGCTTCTTCAATGTCCGGGTTAATCCAGGTGTCACGGCGGTTGGCCTGCGACTCCGCGCATGTTGCAATCACTTGACCAAAAGCTGTGTCGGTGGTGACCTGGAACCGATCCTGCCGGATCGTCTTGGCAAGCGACTTTGACAAATGGAATTCGTACAATGGCATGATTGCGCGAAATTCCGGCTCGATCCAGAATGTGTCCGGATCATCACGCGCGTCAGACATCGGGAAAATCCCGTTGGCATAGGCCTGAAGCAACAGATCCAGATCGATGGGCAAATATCTGTCCTTTCGTTACCGATGTATTGCCTATCTCGAATTGCGCCCACGCTTGCAATGGATTATAGCCTGAGAAATCGCCCTGGCAGAGTGTGGTTCAAACAGGACCGGCCTGCCGGGGCGCATCATTTTAAGCAAAGTCAGGGGCTCCATATGACTCGCCGTCGCAAAATATATGAAGGCAAGGCCAAGATTCTTTATGAAGGTCCTGAACCCGGCACGCTCATCCAATATTTCAAGGATGACGCAACGGCCTTTAATGCACAAAAAAAGGGTACTATTGCAGGCAAGGGCGTGATCAACAATCGCGTGTCCGAACATGTATTCACGCGGCTGAGCTATATCGGTATTCCAACACACTTCATCCGGCGCCTCAATATGCGAGAGCAATTGATCCGTCAGGTCGAGATCGTTCCCATTGAGGTCATCGTGCGTAACGTTGCCGCCGGCTCGTTATCCAAGCGTCTTGGAATTGAGGAAGGCACACCGCTTCCGCACACCTTGCTCGAATATTGTTACAAGGATGACAGCCTTGGCGACCCATTGGTAGCAGAAGAACATATCGCTTGCTTTGGCTGGGCCACTCAGGAAGAAATGCAGGACATTTCGTCGATGGCGATCCGCATTAACGACTTCATGTGCGGCATGTTTGCGGCAATCGGTATCCGGCTTGTCGATTTCAAGCTCGAATTTGGCCGGTTATTCGACGGTGATTTCTCGCGGATCATATTGGCAGACGAAATCAGCCCCGATGGCTGCCGGCTTTGGGATATCGAAACAGGCGAGAAACTGGACAAGGACCGTTTCAGGCGTGACCTTGGTGGCGAAGCAGAAGCCTATCAGGAAGTCGCCCGGCGCCTTGGCTTGATGCCAGATGAAAGCGAAGGCGCGGTGCTCGACATGGTCAGCCACCGTCTGCGCAAAGGTAAGTAGGTCGGTATTCTACACGATCAAGCATTGCTGGAATCACCGACTTGGGGGTGCGACTCCAAGCGCATGAAAACAGTGCTTAGAATTTTTCTAGGGTTCAGCTTTCTTTTCGGCAGCGCTGCTTCGTCTCAGGCTATTCCTCCTGCGCCACCTGCTGGCGCGGAGCGAACGCAACCATGGAATGCAGAAACGTCTGATCTCGAGCCCGACGCAACCGTCATTTATGGACGGCTTTCCAATGGACTACGCTATGCAATCCGTCCAAATCAGCGTCCGGAAAATCGGGTTGTTGTGCGCATGATCATTGACTTTGGCTCAGCGGCAGAGGCCGCTGACGAGCAAGGCCTCGCACATTTCATAGAACATATGGCCTTTAATGGCAGCACGAATGTACCCGAGGGCGAGATGGTCAAGATGCTTGAACGCCTTGGTTTGTCTTTTGGCGCCGATACCAATGCATCTACGGGATATACCCAGACGCAGTACAAGCTTGACCTTCCCAAGTCGCAGCCACTGCTCCTTGAACGTGCGCTGTTTTTGATGCGCGAGACTGCGAGCGAAGTCTCTTTTAAATTCGCCGCAGTCGACCGGGAGCGCGGGGTCATATTGGCCGAACGGCGTGAGGGCGAAAATTTCGGTTTCCAAAGCATGAGAGCGGCGAATAACCTGTTCTATCCTGACACCTTTTACGCAAACCGATATCCAATAGGGCTGCCCGAAATCATACAAAATGCCCCGGCTGACCGGATCAAGTCACTTTATCGCAAATACTATCGCCCGGATCGCATAAAGATCATCGTCGTTGGCCCCGTCGACCCGATCGCCATTGAACGCGAATTGGTTGCGAAATTTGCGGACTGGCGCGTATCTGCGCCGCCCGAGGGCGACATTGATCGTTGCACGCTTGACACATCACGCGCTTTGTCGGCCAAAAGCTTTGTCCATCCCGAAATCAATGAGACGATCGGCGTCCGCCAGGTCTTGCCGGACAAGAAGCGTCCCGACACAGTTGAGCGTGCATTGACCGAACTCAAATTGAGCATTTCGTCCGCCATATTGTCCAAACGCATGGCGCGCCGTTCGCGCGACGAGGACGTGCCTTTCTTAAGTGGTGGCGTGAACTTCAGCTTCGGCGTGTGTGATCAATATGCGGTGGTTGGATACGGCGTGAGCGGAAAGGACGGCAGTTGGCGCACGATATTGGCATTTACCGAACAAACTGTCCGACAGGCAGTTGAGCACGGCTTTGACGAATCCGAAGTGGCAGAGCAACTCAAACGGCTGGATGCACAATTCGAAAATAACGCGAAGAACGAAGGCACGCAGTCCAGCAATGCAATAGCCGAAGCGCTGGTTGCACTTGATGACGATGTCTTCAATTCAGATCGCTATCGCCAGTTGCTCTGGCGGCAGTTGCGACCATTTATGACGACAGCAGCCATTAATGCCGAGTTCGCATCATGGTTCAGGCAAATGACGGCACCCCAGATTTTCCTGACAACGAAGCAAAGCTCAATCGTGCCGCCCGAAGAGATTGTAGGCGTATATGTTGGCAGTCGGGGAACTGCAGTTGCAGCGCCGGTTGCGCGAACCGCATCAATATTCGCCTATAATGATTTCGGCCCAGCCGGGAAGGTCGTGGCGGACAAGGTAATTCCAGACCTTGGCATTCGCACTGTCCGCTTTGCCAATGGTGTATATTTAAATCTCAAGAAGACCGACTTTGAAGACAACCGGATCCGCTATTCACTGCGGATCGATGGCGGAAAGCTACATTTTGGCAAAGACAATGCGGTCTTGGCATGGCTTATGTCGGCAACCTTTGTTTCAGGCGGACTTGAAGCCCATGACATTGAGGATTTGCGTTCGATATTGGCTGGAACCACGGTATCGCCTGCCTTTGGCGTTGCAGATGACTATTTCGGCGCGGCCGGGGCTATTGCGCCGGCAGATCTGGAACGCCAATTGCAAGTCATGGCTGCTTACACGACGCATCCTGGCTATTCGGAAAATGCTCTTCGTCTGTTTCGCCGGCCATTGCCCGAATTATATGCGCGATTGGACGCTGCGCCAGGATCTGCGCTGAATGTTGCGATGGCGAGGATCATGAACGATAATGATCCACGTTTTGCGCTTGCCCCGCTCAGCGCTATTGAGGCAGCCGACTTCAATCAGCTCAAGCAAGCCTTAGGCGACACTCTTACCCGCAACCGGCTGGAGATTGCGTTGGTCGGCGATCTCGACGAAAATGCAGCAATTGCAGCCGTGGCGCGCAGCTTTGGTGCGCTTCCTACCCGGGAAACAGACGGCCATGATTTCAGCGCTGATCTCAAGCAAGGGTGGAGTTCAGTAAATGGCAATTTTGACATTCCGCATAAGGGAGAGACCAACCAGCTTGCATGGCGCCGCATTTGGGTCACGACTGGCGACACAGATCAAAAGACCACCCAGTCGATGGATCTGCTCGCACGTATCATTACGCTTCGTCTTAACGATGAACTGCGTGAGAAGCTCGGCGCAACATATGGCGTGTCGGCAAATTCAGACATGTCGGACTTGTACCCAGCGCGCGGGATGCTCGCGGTGTCCACAAATGGTGATCCCAAAGATGTGGCAGTCATAGAACAGACCGTCGATAAGGTGATTTCGGAGTTGGTCATGGCGCCGGTTGATTCGGACCTTTTCGACCGCGCGCGCAAGCCGATTATCGAAAGTTACGCCGACTGGAAAAAACGGAACGATACCTGGTTGGGCGTCGCTGCAGAGGCGCAGACAAACGTTGTGAAGCTCGACCGCTTCAGGCAAAATGAAGCACGGTTTACGTCCATCACACCGCAGGAGATATGGGCGCTGGCAAAGCGTTACCTCAGCAAACCCGCTCAGTTCACGTTCCGCGCGTGGCCTGAAAGACCGCAAAATGGCCGTGCTGAACCAAGCAAATAAACATCACCAGCCGCGTCTTTAGCCTCTGGTTTTGTAGCCGCACACAATCCCTAGGATAAACGCCAAAAACAGGCCCAATTGCACCTCGTCGCTCCCGACGTTGCTCCAGCCCAAAAGCTCGTGCCCGAACGCAAACAGGCCGATAAACATAGCAATTGCCAAACCAACCATAAGCCCCTCCGACCGGCGAAATCGCCGCAATGCATGAGCGTTAATTCCTCAATATATATGCGGTGTGCTGAAAAACGGCTTACGAAATATAGTTAAAAACTAATTACCGATAGCTTCCGCTTGAATCACGCGTCGGGGCATCTATAGCAAAACAAATAGCCAGACGGGTAGGTTCGAGATGAAAACGCGCATTTTTGTTACGCTGAAAAACGGGGTGCTCGATCCGCAGGGTAAAGCGATCCATCACGCAATCGAAGGTCTAGGCTTTACCGGGGTACATGATGTGCGTGCGGGACGCCTGATCGAAATTGAACATGAGGCTGATGTTTCAGCATCGGATCTGGAATCAATGTGCCAGAAGCTGTTGGCCAATATGGTTATTGAAAATTTTGAGATCGAGCAGGCCTGATGCGCGCAGCTGTCATCCAGTTTCCCGGTTCAAACTGCGACAGGGATATGGCCGTTGCCATTCGCGACGTTACTGGCGCTGAAACCGAGATCGTATGGCACCGCGCTGGAGAACTGCCTGATCGGGTGGACTTCATCGCGATACCTGGCGGCTTTTCGTACGGCGATTATCTGCGTTCGGGCGCCATGGCCGCCCGTTCTCCGGTAATGCAGGACGTTGTCAAGGCAGCGGCGCGCGGTGTGCCAGTTCTGGGCGTGTGCAACGGTTTCCAGATCTTGACAGAAGCAGGGCTCTTACCTGGCGCGTTGATGCGCAACGCTGGCATCAGGTTCGTTTGCCGCACCGTTGCATTGACGGTGGAAAACAACCAGTCAGTTTTTACTCACGGCTATTCTGCGGGTGAGGAAATATGCATTCCGGTTGCCCATCACGATGGTAATTATTTTGCTGACGACGCAACATTGAAAAGGCTCGAGGACGATGGCCGGATTGCCTTTCGCTACGCCGAAGATGTCAATGGTTCAGCCCGCAATATTGCTGGTGTCTTGAACAAGGCCGGCAATGTCCTCGGCATGATGCCGCATCCCGAGCGCATGATTGAAACCGTACACGGCGGCTCAGACGGTCGGCGCCTGTTCGAAGGGCTTGTCCGCCATCTCGCTTGAAGCAGGGATTGGCCGCGACTTTTCCGCTATCCTGCGTGGAAACAATAGCCAGCCAAGCAAAACGATAATAGTGGGCCAAATCATTGTGATGTAAATGTCATGCAGGCTTGCATCTATTGAGGCTTCACCGGGCGCTTGGCCGCGCAGATCAGCATATTCATTGAACAGCTCGGCAACCAGAACGATTAACCAGCAGATTATGCTGTCGGCCCGCCGCCGCAACAGCAGCGCCGACAGGAACAAGATCGCCAAAGACGCATGGAGGTGAAGGACGTCATTGGTCAGGCCCATTTTTTCAATCAGCCAAATTTTATAACCGATCCATTGTTCGGCCAGATGCTGAATTCTGTCTTGCATGACATCCTAGACTTTTGTTTTGAAGGGAGAAAAATCGGTTCCCTCGTCGAATATATCGACGCCCTCTTTGCGTTTGAGCCAACCCACGACCGCATAAGTGACGGGTGTGAGAACAACCTCCCAGCCCACTTTCAAAAGCCAGTTGGTGATCATAACGCTGATAACCTGCGTATTGCTCCATGTCCCCAAAAACGCGAGCGGATAGAATATGATGCTGTCGATCCCCTGGCCAACCACGGTCGATCCTATCGTGCGCGACCATAAATGCTTTCCGCCGGTCCATATCTTCATGCGTGCCATCACATAGCTGTTCACAAACTCGCCTGCCCAAAATGCGGTAATGGACGCAAGCACGATCCGCCAGACCTGCCCGAACACGCTTTCATAGGCTTCCTGCCCTTGCCAGCCAGGCGCGGGCGGCAAGGCGACGACAACCCAGCTCATGAACGCCATGAACAACAATGCGCCAAATCCGACCCAGATCACGCGCCGTGCCCGGGCGTATCCATATACTTCGGTCAGCACGTCGCCGATGACATAGCCCAATGGAAAAAATAGGATGCCAGCACCAAAAATCCACTGTTCGCCGTTGATCGTCACCGCCGCAGGTTTTGCCGCCCCAATGATGTTCGACAGCAACAATATGGCCACAAAAGCCGCCATGACAAAATCATAATAACGAAAGTGACGGCCAGTAACCGCACTTGCGCTCTCGGAAATAACGGGCTCATCGTGCATAAATCGACATAAGCAGCTTTGCGTTCTAGCGCAAAGCCGTTATTGCGCCTGACAGCGCGCGCCCTTAGCTCAGCTGGATAGAGCGCGAGACTTCTAATCTTGAGGCCACAGGTTCGACTCCTGTAGGGCGCGCCA
>JANMJX010000130.1:0-25321 GCA_031371575.1 Sphingomonadales bacterium | reverse complement strand
AGCGTAGAATAGGGATGTAACCGGTGCTGGCAATCCGACGTTTGAAAGCTCTTGATAGGTTGCATTCCATAACGTTTCGCCGTTCGGCAATTTGCGGATAATGATCGCGATCAACAAAGTGTGAACGACATAAAGTGTGAGCGCTGCCTGGCCTAGACTTACGGTCCACAGGGCAATCTTGTTCTCGCTGAGGATAGACCAAATCGATTTAAGCGACGTCCAGAAGATAATCCCGATACCGCAAGTCGCAAGCGCGAAACTGGCTGTCCACAGATTCTTGTTCAATGGCAATATGGGGGTTAATGCCAATCCTGCAGCTAACATGATCACACCAGCCAGCGCCAGACGTGCATGGCTGACCTCATTCCCCTTGATCCACCGCATCACGCCGACACCGATCAATCCATTGGCCACCGCAGTCATCGTCGACAAGACACCTTCTGGTTCCCAGGTTTCCCGCAAGACCCGGCCAGGAATGAGGTTCTGATCGAGCCAGCCGCTTATCCCCTTGCCTGGTTCCATGCTGGCCGGAGCTCCAGCTGGCGTGCCGACCTTCAACAGCATCCACGAATGAACAACAAGCAGCAGCACAGCTATAATCATGGGTAGAGCCGCGCTGCGCCTGATGAATATGACCGCCGCGCAGACCAGGTATACGATCGCGATACGCTGCAATACACCGCTCCAGCGGATCAAGTCAGGATCGAGTGTCGGCCTGATCAACCAGCTCAAAGCAACGCCGATAATGAAAAGCAGAAATGCCCTCCGAAAAATGGCTGTCCAGCTGAAAGTGTAACCAGGCTTGTCGAGCGCCAGCGGTGCAGAGAGTCCAACGATTAAAAGGAATATCGGAAAGACAAGATCGGCAAATGTCAGGCCGTTCCATTCAGCGTGCCTGAAGGTCGCAAACGCGGCGTCTCCATTACCCTGAACGTTCACCAATATCATCAGCAGCACGTCTAGCCCACGAAAGCTGTCGAGCGATGGATCGCGAGCCGTAACGGACTTGCTCACAATACTGCAAATGGCCCGCGCAACTCGCTCACAAACTCATAACGTTCACCGCGATAGGCAGAACGGGTAAGTTCGACCGGACGCCCATCTGCCCGCCTGGTAATTCGCTCGATGCGTAATATTTCTGTATGTTCAGGGATGGAAAGCAGACTTGCCTCCGTTGGCCCCGCCAATGCAGCCCGGATTTTCTGTTGCCCGGTTACAGGCCGGTTACCGTGCTGGTCGAGTGCCTGGTAAAGCGAGTTTCCCAGATGCGCCATATCGGGCAGCATTTCAGCAGGTACAACCGCATTCTCTATTGCCAGCGGCTCGCCGCCAGCCATTCGAACGCGGCTCAGCCGAGCCACGTCAGCGCCGTTCGGTAACTCGAGAATCCTCGCTTCTTCTTCGGAAGCAACAGCGATCACTTTCATCATCCAGATCGTGTCGGTTGCTTCTCCGCGTGCTTCAGCGTCTTCGCTAAAGCTGCTCAGAAAGGAACCGGGCGCCTGAATGCGGGGCGTTACATAAGTTCCTGAACCCTGACGTCTCGAAAGCAGACCGTCTTCGATCAGCAATTCGATTGCCTTACGCACGGTCACTCTCGATGCGCCCATGATCTTGCAAAGGTCGCGCTCGGAAGGAAGCGCTTCGCCTGTGCTGATTTCGCCATCCTCGATCTGCTGCCGCAAGCGATGGGCAAGCTGCATATAGATGGGCGAATTGCGGTGTTCGCTTGTATGCGCAGTGCCCGGCTTCACGATATGTTCCCGTCCAGTGTTTCTAACGCATTGCGCAATAGGCCGCCATGTTCGCGCAGCAACTGAGCAGCAGCCGTGGGGTGTTTCCCAAGGGCAATCAGCACCGCCGTTTTAATGTCGTTTTGGGCAAGATGTACGGCCTCCATCGCGGCAGATTCGCTGCAATTGCTCAAGGCCCTGACGATGCCGAACGCCCTGTTGAGAAGCTTGTCATTGGAAATGACCATATCAACCATCAGGCCACGGTAGACGCGACCAAGCCGCAGCATGATTGCAGTAGACAAAAGATTGAGAATAGCTTTTTGCGCAGTTCCAGCCTTCATCCGCGTCGACCCGGCGATAGCCTCGCTGCCGGTCGCTGCCAGCAAACTATGTTGCGCGGCGCGAAGAAGGTCTGTCCCAGCATTATTGGCTATCGCAATGGTCAGTGCACCTTCGTCATTTGCTGCATTCAGCGCCGCTATCGTAAAGGGTGTTCTGCCACTGGCCGCAACTCCGATTACGACATCGTCGGCGCTGATCCCGGATTCCCTAATCTTCGACCTTGCATCATCCGCATCGTCTTCCGCGCCTTCGGCGCTGTAGACGAGCGCATCGATGCCGCCTGCCATCAAATATAGGAGGCGCTCGCTCGGCCAGCCGAAGGTCGGACCAAGTTCGACACCGTCCTGAACCGCAACCCGTCCCGAGGTTCCTGCGCCGACATATACAAGCCTTCCGCCGTTCTGCAGGCGTGCGGCGGCAGCTTCCGCGGCGGCAGCGATCTGCTGTGTCTGGCTTTTGATCGAGGCGATGGCCGACATTTGGCCCTCAAGCATCGCCTCCACGGCTTCGATCGTCGGCCAGCTGTCGATATCCGCAAATCGCGGATTCAGGCTCTCGGTATTAGGCATGTTCGGTACTCTGTGTAACGGATTTCGATTGCGAGCCGATCAGGCAGACAACGGTTGCAACAGCAGTTCCAAGGCAGAGCTGCCACGGGAACGCTATGGTTTTCATAACTTGCGGCAAGCCCAAATTGTCAACGATATATCCCTGAAAAACGAGAATGGTCACAAAGCCTGCTATCAGCGCTGCAATCACTGAAGTCGACGATCCGCGGCTGGTAAAGATCGCGGTAAAATATACCCCGAGCAATCCCGAATAGGCGAACGCCATCACACCGAGTACAAATTCCAGCAACGGCAAACTGCTGTAGCGCTGCCAGTAATAGCACAGGATTGACATTGCGAACAGCGCCAGACCTAGCAAAACTGTCGTCACGCGCCCTGCGAGAATAAAATGTTTTTCGCGATGTTCACCGCGACGCTCTTTCCATGGCCGATAAAAATCATTGATCAGGACCGCTGCCATCGAGATCAGTCCGGAGTTAACGGCAGCCGCAGCGATAACGCCCACAGTTACCAGGCCACGCAGTCCCGGCGGGATTTCACTGAGAATAAAATGCATGAAAACCGTTATCTTCTCCCCCTGAAACGTCTGGACGACTTCATTGCCGTTCGTTCCCATCAGATCGGGCCGCTCGTAAAATATGTGGAGCAACGAGCCGATAACAAGAAATAACAGGATAACCGGGATCGACGCCCAGACCGACGCATAAAGTGCCCGGCTGCCATGCTTTGCGCTGTCGCAGGCGAGCAGGCGCTGTGTGGTGTCCTGGTCGAGACCCGAATTTCCGATATTCAGCAGAACAAGCCCGGTAACAGCTGCGAAGATCGAAAACGGCGCGGTAAAGTTGAAGGACCAGTCAATTATCTGCGTCTTATCTCCTGCTGGCGACATTGTCAGACTGTTTACGATTTCCGGCAATGGAGCGGGTATTTTGACTAGCAAAAAGATCAATACCATGATGGCAGCGCCGACGTAGAGCACCACTTGCACCAGATCGCTCCATATTACGGAGTTCAGCCCACCCATGAAGGTGAAGGCCAATCCGAATATGAGCAGAGTGAATGAAGCGATAACAATGTGCTGCGGTTCGACGTCAAGAAACATGATCATCGAAACCGCAATCGCGGCCAGATAAAGTCTAGCTCCACTCGCAAAGATCCGGCCCACGAGATACATGGCGCCCGCGGCCCGGCGTGCGGTAACATCAAAACGTTGCTCAAGCAGCTCATAAACAGTGGTGGCACCGATGGCATAAAATCTTGGTATCAGCACCTTCGCCACAAACCAGGCAGCAAGCAGTGCGCCAATCGTGCTGGTCAGATAGGTGTAATTTCCACGAAAGCTGTTGTCAGGGACTCCAAGGAATGTGGCTGCAGACTGGACGGTTGACAGCACCGACACCGCCACCAGCCAAGTAGGTGCATGATGACTGGCGAGGAAATAATCGTCAGCATTCTGCATATTGCGTTTGGTCGACAGATATCCGGCAACAGCTAGTATGCCGACATAGCCCGCCACTATGCCCCAATCCAGCGCCGTGAACTGCAATGGCGTCATTCGCCAAATCTCCCCATTCTCAGCAGCCTAGATGCCAGCAAGGCGAACGTCATGATGATTAGTGATATTGATGGCCGTGGGGCGAACAGAACCTAAATTCTGCCCCCCCCCTAAGCGCTTATCTGCGGATAGTAAGAGAAAAGCCAAACGTTCTACCAAGCACGTCATATGTGTCAGGGAAAGTATTGAAAGCTCCCGGGTTGACCGCAAGGGGCGGTTTCTTCTCAAAAATATTGTCGATGCCAAAAGTGAGCGACAGACCTTTGATCGGTGGACGCAGGGCAATGTTTAGATCGAAATAATCGAACGCATCGATCTTGCCTACACTGCCTGCGGTGCTGTCCTTGACAGATCCAATGCGTTTCCAGCCAAATTGCACGGTGAGAGGCTCACTTTCCCAGGTAAAGGTGGCACGGTGACGGTAATCGGGAACGACAAGCGTTACGAGATCGGAGGAGCACCGCGAGCCGTAGCGGCCTTTGCAATCTACAGGCGTGAGCACCGCATTCCTCTGGATTGTGTAATCGGTCACGAAGCTTCCCTGATAACCAACGCTCCATTTGTCTCCAGGCAATCCAAAGGGCACATCGAAGCCATATTTCAGATCGACATCGATACCTTCCTGCTTGATCGAAGCCAGGTTGCGGTCGTCGACAAACGCATCCTTGATAAAGCCGGTAACGGGGTCGCGTGTCACTGCCGCACAGAGCGGATTGTCGGCGCTGGGGTCAGTTACGTAACAACTTGTGATAGCATCGATGGGCTGTATTTGCCCGACGGCATCGCGAATGCTGATCTTGTAATAGTCAACCGAGAGGTTGAGGCCCGGAATGAAGCTGGGTGTAAACACACCGCCGACGGTATAAGTCTTTCCTCGCTCCGCGCGTATATTGGCGTTGCCGCCAAAAAAATATCCGCCGGTCAGATTGGCCGGATTGTTGGAATCATAGGCGCCTTTATATCCCTGGGCTGTGCACTGCGTGACCGTCGCGGCGTTTGTTGCACCGACACAGGGATCGCCCGCATAGCGCGGGAAGAGACGCGCCACTGTCCTCAGATTTGCAAAAGGTATTGAGAATACCGGATTGGCAAACTCGCCGATATTCGCATCGCGGATAACGGTTTGGCGCGTTGCGCGAAACCGCAGATCGTCGCTGACTGTCCAGTTAATACCAACCTTGTTGGTATCGTAACTACGGTCCGGCCCGACCGACTTTTCATACCATGAGCGTCGATATGCTCCCTCGACATTAAGCTGCTTGATTAAAGGTACATCCGATAGCAACGGTACGACAAGTTCGCCGAACAGCTCGTTGACCTGGATGAACGGCGGGATCGGTGGAGCAGATTCCGCACCCTGATTAAACGATGTCCCAAGATTGGTACCGTAAGCAAAGCGCCCGGTTTCCTTGCGGTACTCATAACCAGCCGTAAACCCGACCGGCCCTGCCCAACCATTGAAGAAGTCGCTCGTGTCGCCAGCAATATAGGCCGATGCCACCTGCTGGGTGCGTTTGCGATCGCCAAAATTGAAATCCTGCAGCACACTGGTAAAGTCGCCTCCGGGACCGAAGATATCAGTGCTATTTACAAGTCCGGCAAAGCTCGCTTTCAAGCCATCACCCTTGACAGTGATCGACTCTTTTGAGCGGCCATATTGAAAATATGCATCCCAGCTGATTGCTGGCGTGATCTCGCCACGAAATCCGATCTGGGCTTGGATATTGTCCCGTTTATTTTCTGCAAATGTCGGCCCCAATTCGCCGAGAGAACGGCGAACGTTGACGTTGGCAAAGCCATTCACGAAAGTCAGTTGTGCGCGCGCCTGCGGGTCTAGGAACGGATTGGTTTGCGATATTTGTACGTTAACACCGGCTGTTCCTGTTGTGGGTGGGTTCTGCCCCGAACGCGTGCCACCTTGGGTTTTGACTGTCGAATACATGACGCGGCCGTAAGTTTCGACGCCTTCGAAAAGCTCATATTTGAAGAATGCGTCAGCATTGATACGCCGGAGCGGCTGCGCCAGCAGGAATAGCGGCGTATAGTCAGAGGTCTGGGGCGTCAGCATAAAGGCACCATTTGCGTCATATGAAAAGGTACGTCCGCTCACTACATCAGTGAAGTTGCCTCCGATGGGGAGCGTTGCTGCGCCCCGGCGAGCGAAGCTTCGTTTCCCAGCCAGCAACGGGTCTCGGTCGGTATATTCCACATAGCCTACGACGCTGCCACGATCACCGAGCTTCACTCCTCCAAGCAAATGGGCGCTCTTCTGCGATGCGCCGCCAGCAACCGCTCGGTAGTTTATGTTGGCCTGAAGCCCATCGAAATCGTCATTGATGATGAAATTGACCACGCCTGCCACTGCATCGGCACCATAAACTGCTGCTGCGCCGCCAGTAAGCACGTCGACTCTCTTCAGAAGCGGCGCGGGAATGGAGTTCACGTCGACAGCGTTACGAAAACTGAATGGGAGTGCACGCGTTCCGTTTATGAGGACCAGCGTTCGGTTCTGTCCCAGATTTCGCAAATCGAGCGTTTGTGCGCCGAATGCATCGCTGCCTACCGATGTCGAGTTCACACCGCCAGCAAGTTGTGGAATCTTGACCGAAATATCTTCGATTGTAACGGCGCGCTGCAGTTGAATCTGCTCGCCATCAAGCGTGCTAATCGGGCTCGTAGAAGCAAGACCAGCACTCTTGATCCTCGTTCCGGTAACAACGATACCATCATCGTCATCAGCAGCGGAAGGCGCTTCCTGGGCGATTGCACTCGTCGAAATGGTCGACGCCACCAATCCAAGAAATGCGCAACTCCCATAGAGTATTTTTAATGTTTTCGTTCTCATGCCCAAACTCCCTTCCCATTTTTGCCTCTCTACCAAGATGCTATGACCTACTGCGCCTGTCCAAAGTATGCAATACCATTTCAATACCAATATGCAGATTTGCAATCTGCCTTTGTTGGAGCCGGCTCCTACGGTGACAGGACGGAATAAAAAAGCCATCTTCGAATGAAGTCCAATTGCGAAAACAGACCGTGAGAAGGTGACGTAACGTGAGTGATTGCAATCGGGGTTCGATATGGTCAATTCAGACCCGTGACCGGGTGCTGGTACGCATGTCCAGGCGAATGCTAAAGGTGCCAGTGCACATCCCAATATGTGCTTTCAACGCCCGGTCAACCCGCCAAACCCAAGCCAGATTTATAATCGGTTTATAAAATAGCAACCGCTGCGCGGTGCCTTCATCCTTGGATTGCGGCTGATTGAGTCGCAACTTCAGACGAAGGAGCAGTAAGATGAAAGACGTAGAACTAAACGACGATGGCATGATCGACCTCGGCCAGGCATCTGTCGAAACCAAGGGTCAAGCTTTGATCGACAGCGACGGTAGCGGCGGCAAGCAGCGCTTCGTCCTCGGCATCGCTGACGATTGATCTGATGGGGCGCGCGTTGCGCTGCGCGCCCCGTTTGGAAATTAGAACGTCATGATCAATTTCGACATTGACGAACTTGCTTGGTGCGAAATCGACGACGTGCTGGTTTTTCTCGATATCGTTAAAGACCGCTATTTCACGCTCGCCGACACAGAAAACCAGGTGATGCGTGATAGGTTTGCACTGAGTGGCGAAGCGCGCTGGCATCAGCCGAGCTGGCTTCCGAAACCATCAGATCTGGCACCTGTACTCACGACATCGGATGCTCTCGACAGCTATCCATTCAATGTGGCCGGAGTTGCGCGCGCAATGTGGGTCCAGCGGCGCGTAGAGCAGCGCCTCGCAGCAAAAGGATTCGCCGAGATTATTTCTTATCTCCACAAGACAATAAACTCCCGGCCCTGCCCCGACGACGCCTCGTCACAAGTTGCAGGTAAGACGATTGCCGCATTTGCCCATAGCCGGCTCATCAGAACTGCGGCAGACCGCTGCCTTCCGCGATCGATAGCACTCGCGCTTTGCCTTGCCGCAAGGGGTGTTCGCGCCCACGTCGTTATCGGCGTCAAGCTCAGACCATTTGGTGCGCACTGCTGGGTCCAGGCTGACGGCCAGACCTTGAATGAAAGTGTTGCCGAGGTTCATCGCTACCAACCGATCCTTGTCATATGAAAGCAATGCGATTTCTGTTGTCAGTGCCGCGCTCGTGCGGGACTGGGAAGCCAATCAGGCTTCAAAATACTGACCGTCCGGAATTATGCGGTTTCGGTCAAGCAAGCCTGTGGACTGATCAAGACGTACCAGTGATGGATTTGCACGGCGCAGGATACATCATTGGTGTCCTGTTCTCTCGAGCAACGGGAGAACGGCTTTTAGGGCTGCCTCGTGGGGCGCCGCTATCTGATGGCGCTGAGTCGCTCGCCACGTGGATCGTGCGGGAATGTTGGGGCGGTTATGCGGCAATATTGCTGGGCCCAGAACAATCTTCGATCAATTTATTGGTCGATCCGTCCGGCTATTGTCCGGTTTACCGGCTCGAAACAGCAGCTCAAATATGCTATGCCACCAGTCCCGGCCTCTTTGCGGAAGCCATGGATTCGCCTCTTTCGGTCTCCTGGCCGGATCTGCACGCCTTCCTGGCGCGGCCGGAATTGCGCCAGCAACGCACATGTCTTGAAGGCGTTACAGAAGTTGCACCGGGCGAGCTTGTGCCGACATTCCCAAACCGGTTCGCGAGCACGCGTATTTGGAAACCAGAGGACTATATGCCCGACGGCGCGACGACCAACTTCAATGAAGCCGCATCAGGGCTCCGCGAAGTCGCTGTCATGGTGTGCGCCGCATGGGCAAAGCTTTTTGGCCCGGTAACCATAGCTGCATCAGGTGGCGTCGATTCGTCGTTCATCTGCGCTGCGCTCGCCGCTGCAAACGCGCAGTTCACATGCACAACCGTTGCAACCTCTGACCCGAGCGGCGATGAGCGCCGCTTTGTTCAACTGCTCGCTGAGCATCTTGGCGTTCAATGCATATCCGCAGTTTATGATCCCAAGGCCATCAATCCGCTCCGCTCGATCTCTATTAACCTTCCGCGCCCAAGCCGAAAACCATTTATGCAGGCGCTCGACGCTGCTTTATTGTCGGGAGCTAATGAAAGCGGCGCATCCGTAGTCTTCGATGGCAATATGGGTGACAATCTTTTCTGCTATTTGCATTCAAGTGCGCCAATCGTCGACAGATTACGCTCCGAGGCGCTCGGTCGCGGAGTCTTATCGACCTTTCATGATATGTGTTTGGTGACAGGATGCGATATTCCAACGATGGCACGCGCGGTGGGCCGCCGCATGATGCGGCGCCTTGGCATTCCTACGTGGCCCGCTGACCTGCGGTTTCTGGTTCAAGCAGTTGAATTTCCCGCCACAATGAACCCTCTTACACCCTGGCTGGAAACAGTAGTTGGAGTGCACGACGGCAAGCTCGATCATCTATCGCTAATCATGCATGCACAATTGCATATCCACGGTCTGGCCGATTGCGGCCTGCCGCGCTTTACCCCGCTTGCGAGTCAGCCGCTGCTCGAATATTGTCTCAATATACCGACCTGGCTGTGGTGTCAGGGCGGGGTGAACCGCGCGCTGGCGCGAGCGGCCTTTGCTGCCAGCTTGCCGCGCGAGATCGTTGCGAGAACATCGAAAGCCGGACCCGACAGCTTTATACAGCGCAGCTTTGAACAGCACCGCAATGTGATTCAGGAGTTGCTGATAGATGGGTTGCTCGCCCGACACCGCATTATCGACTGTGCGGCGGTCGAGGCAGCCTTTCAAAGCAATGCCCGTGTCGACAACGACATATTATTAAGGTTGGTCGATCTCGCAGAAGCGGAGACCTGGGCGAGGTCATGGCTCAACTGACGTTCCCAGCTCGCAGCGCAGATCCTTGCCGCTTGGTGCATTCTTCATGGCTTTCCAGCGAACATATTGGCCAGCTTTTGAGGTATCGCAGTTCATCACGCCCATAAGCCAGAACTGGAACCATTCTGTTGAGCGCTCATAGATCGCTAGCCGGTGCGCAGGCTGATATTTGACGTGGGTTTCGCCCTCGAACACGAACATCTCGATGGCCTTGCCGCGACTCCTGAATGTTTCGAAAACGTCCAGCCCGCCTTCATATTCGCTATCGGCGTTCTGAATCAGGATCGGGGCATCAATTCTATCGGCATTGAGAGTGAGTGACAGTGGTCGCCAATGCTCCTCGGCCCCAGGCTCGAAGAATTTGAGACCGACTTCTCTGCCTTGCTGGGTAAATGTTGGTCCGGCAGCAAGCGCAAAAACATCAAAGCCCTCGCAGCATGACCCCAAAGCAGCAACCTTGAACAACGAAGAGTTGATTAGCGACCACTGTACTGTCGCGCCGCCATCGCTAAAGCCGCTGATGCCGATCTTGTCTTTGTCGATCGTTCCGGTCGCCAGCGCCTGTTGAATGGCAATTTCCAGTGCGGATTGCACACTGCGCCGGTCCGTCCAGTTATGCCGATTTATCTGCATGAATTCTGCTTCGGTTTTGGCCTCCATCGCAGCCGGCACTGGCTCGGGCCGCCAAAAACTGAGGACCGCGATCCCTTTGGCGGCCAGGAGCTGCACAGGAAATTCATCGCCCGTCCCCCCGCGCAAAAAGCCGATGCTGGCATATTGGACAACCACGAGAGGATGCTGATCGCCAGGTTTGTGGTCGGGCGGCAGGACCAGGTCGGCATGGCTTTCCACACCAAAGGCATTGCGAACTTTGAAGCGCTGGACGTTCCCAAGTCTGATTTTTTTAAATTCCGGATTGGGGTCGAAAATGAGCCGCTCCGCTCCTGTATCGGAGTTGATCGCGACGATCTGCCGCGGCGTCAGCGCATTTTCGCGGGCACAAAGCAGTTCCTTGTCCACCATGACGCAACCGATCAATTCATTTTCGGTGATCATCACTTGCTTCGGTGCGACACTACCAACCGTCCATCGCAAAAGACGGGTCTGGCCAGCGAGCCAGCTAGATTTCTGCAGACCATAAATATGACTACCGTCGGCTGACCAAAAAAGTTGCCTGGTGCCGCGGCAGGCTTCATTACATGTACGCTCGTTGCCATCTGAAGTTTTCACCGTCACACCTGACGAACCCAGTAACTGTTCAGGCGCAAGTGGATGAAGCCAGGCTGCGGATTTTCCGTCAGGGCTCGCCGCGAAGTTGCGTGCCCCCGCAGCCATTCCTGCCGGTTGTTTCGGCCTCAGAAATGCAATTTCGGCATCGGTGGCGAGCCGTGCTGTCCCCGCTTTGACGTCGACTGTGTGATACACCGTTGTGAGCGGTTCGGTCGGGATCGGGCGGTCGGCCATCTGCGGCGCGAAACGTTTATCAAATAGGAAACCATGCCGCGACTCCTTCGCGATCGTCTCGGCCTGCTGGCGAATGCCCGGACGCGAGGCAGCGACCAAATAGCTGCCATCGTCGGACCACGCAAAGTCGTCGACATTGTCGGGAAGACTGGTCACCTTGTGCGCAGGCTTCATACCGTTCGGGTCGGCAAGCCAGACCTGCTGCGTTGGGCCGACCTTCTTCAGAAAGCCGATCTTTTGGCCATTAGGCGACCATCGAGGCGTGATGACTTTTGCAAGGCCTGACATGACAGAAACGAAATTGCGCAGTTCAAAGTCGCGTCGAATAAAATCTCCACCCCGATCGATTTCGATGGCCTTTTTGCTTCCGTACATAGGAACGACAAGCAAGCGCTGGCAAAACCCATTTTGCTGACTGTTGGCACGCCGAAGCAGGAAGGCGACGCGTGTCCCGTCAGGTGAGATGGCGAGAGGACTCTCGGACGGATGCGGGTCTGATCGACCGATATCGCCGAGCTCAACGAGATCGTCCGCTGCAATTGGCCTGGCGATACGATGATCAACAGCGCGACTGTCGAACTGGCTGCACGGGTCGGATACCATTACAGGCAGTTCGGCGGTCGGTACGATCGTACTTGCCAATACCGCAGCAAGCACGAAGCCCACTACCAGTGCCTCCGAACGCCAACTGCGATGAACCGCCCAATCGGCGAGAAGTTGGTGGAGTCATATGGTGTGTCGGTAGGGCCAGTCGTCCTGATGAGCTTAGGTTTGTCGTTCAATAGGTTGTTGATGGTGATCGAAACGGAGAGATCTGTTTCCCCGCTATCACTTGCAATAATCTGGTAGCTGGCGACCATATCTATGGTTGCGCTCGAACCGATCTTGCTGGGCACCGCAAATCGCTCGTCTTTCAGTGCGCCGGTGAAATTGACCGATGAAGACAAATTAAGGCCGCCAGTCTGGAAACCTGCTGAGGCGCGGAACCTGAATTCGGGCGGATTGAAGAGGTTGCCGGCCAGTTCCACCTCCGGCAGATCGGGCGTTAGTTGCTGGCTGCTTTCAAGCCAGCTGGCATCAAGACCGAGGCTTAGCCTGTCTCCTCCTCCAATGTCGCCATTCCACGCTACGCGGGCATCGATTCCCCGAATTTTCTGGACGCCAACGTTAATATTGCGGTTGTCGATCAACGCCACGACATTTGCCGGATCATAAATGCTGCCCGAAAAATTCTGCAGTCCGAACTGGGATTGTGAAATTAGCGCCGCTAGCGTCGCAGCGTTGGGTGAGAAATCGATAAGCGATGCAAAGCCGGGATTGACGAACGCTGCAGCAATCGATCCTGCAATCGGTTGTGCTACCCGGTCGCTGTACTGCGTATCGAAATAGGTCGCCGATACGGTAAGACCCTTGATTGTCTTGGGCGTGAATTCGAACCCGGCAGTCCAACTCCTGGCACGCTCGGGCTCGAGATCAGGATTGCCACCGCTGGTGTAAAAGACGGTGCTTGCCCCGGAACCCGCGCCGAACGCGATGGCAGGCAACAGATATGCCTCGGATGGGATAAATTGCTGGTAAAGCGTCGGCGCTTTGAACGATCGGGCCCAGCTTGCCCGTAAGGTCAGATCTGAAACTGGCGCGTAGATCAATCCGAGCCGCGGTGTTGCGAGACGGTCAAGCCCCGGATAATCTTCGTACCGTAAAGCCGCAGAAAGGCTCAGCTTATCGATGCCACGAATATCGAGATTTGGCGAGACGAAAGGCAGGTAAAGCTCTCCATATGCGTATCGGCTCCGCCGGGTAACATCGAAATTTTGTGACAGTGCTCCGTTTACATACTGGGAATAGTCAAGGCTATTGTTCCGAAAGCCCGCACCAATCGCCAGTCGTACGCTGCCGCCACCAAGCGCGAATAACGGGCCTTCGGCTCCTGCCTCGACAGCGGTGACACCATTGCAGTAACAGCCATCCGTAACCGTCGCGTTGCCCGGGATAGGCGAAATGGCTGTCAAATAATGGGTCCGGTCACGCCCAAAAACGCCCAGCAGCTTTGCTTGCCACTCCGCACCCAAAGCTATGTCCACAGACGGCGCGATCGTGTAGGTTTCGGCTTCGGGCTCAATTGCGAAACGCGTCGTGGTAGTTTGGCTTTCGCTGCGCGATGAGCGACGCGCGTAGAGAGCATCGACTTTGAATTCGACTTTGTCGTCAAGTTTTTGATGGCCGGCAAACGTAACGGCATGACGTTTCACTGACGGATATAGCGTCGTAACCGGATCAAGCGCGGCGGCATAGTCGCGCTGACGCGCTCTGATTCCCGAATTACGCGCATAATCATAAGCCAAAAGAAAGCCGCCATTGTCCCAGCTTGTACCTGCGACAATGTCGGCTTGCCGCCGGAAATAGCCCCCATCACTACTGCCACCCAGTTGCGCCGATGTTGCAATGCCTTCAAAGTCACGTTTGAGGATGACATTGACAACGCCAGCAATGGCGTCTGATCCGTAAAGCGCTGAGGCACCATCAGGCACCACTTCAATCCGGTCGAGAGCGGCAAGCGGGATTGCCGAGATATCTACGCCGCCAAATGCAGAATCATAGGGCAATCGATGTCCATTCAGCAATGTAAGTGTGGCGTCGGGTCCCAGACCCCGCAGGTTTGCGCTTGATGCCGAATTGATGTTGTTGTTGATCAGCCCTGCACCTGTGCCGACGCCGGGATTTTGGCCACCACCGAAATTCTGCGGCAACGAGCGGATGGCTTCGCCCAAGTCGATTTGTCCGGCGGCGATTATGGCCTGCTGGTCCAACGTAATCACATCGCTCGCAATTGCTGCGCCCCTTATTCGAGATCCTGTTACAACGATGTCGGATTCATCTTCGGATTGACTTTTCGCTTCTTCTTTTGAACTCTGCGGCGCCTCTTGGGCAAAACTTGTTTGCGGCAACGTTCCGGCCAAAATGGCTGTGAACGCGGCGGTCATGAAATGGCATTTACTCGGCATCGACTGCTCCCTGATCATTATCAGGCGGCCGTTTATCGAGCTCGCCTTGCAGGGAATGACGCAGGGCAGCAGATTTACCTTAGTTTCATATGCAACTATTTTTGCTTTTGTGGGAATTGGCCGGATTCAGGGATCGCGGCGCGGTCGTGCAAGCAGGCTCGGACATGCGCCAATGCCTTCATCATGTGATATTCGACTCCAGCCAGCGATATCCCGAGCTCCCCCTGAATTTCGCGATATGCCATGTCTTCAAAGCGGTGCATGACGAAGATAGCGCGCGTGCGCTTGGGCAGGCCGCCGAGAGCCTGCGCTAGTGCGGCTTCAAGTTCATCAGCTTCGAGCTGATATTCCTGTTCTGCGGGACATCGGCTTTCGACCGGTTCTGCCGATGCGATAGTAACGATTTTGCAACGCTGTCGGCGTGCTTGGTCAACCAGCAGATTTTGCGCTATCCGGTGAAGAAATGCGCGGGGATTGGCAAGCGTTGAAAGCTGCGGACTGGTAGCGGCGCGAAGAAAAATTTCCTGTACCAGATCGTTCGCAAATTCCCGTCCAACTTTTTTTGTAAGATAGCGGACAAGTCCGGCGCGCTCTTGTCTGAACATTACGTCGAGCGGACAGAGGCCGCGAGAATATTTCGCCGTCGGGTCAGCGGATCCTTTCGGCGAGCATTGTATTTGTGCCATGTAGCGATCGCATTGGCGCAACCGTCAGGACCCGGTCTATTGCCCGATTCCATCGATCTCCATCGCTGTGCCGCCGTTCGACCCTCCAGGCCTTGTCCGGTATGGCCGCCCGTCCATTTCCCGGACCGGCGTGTTTGATGCTTGGCGGATTTATCCCACGCGACCTACGCCAGCCATTGGTCTGCGCTATGACAGTCTGGCAAAGGGGGCAACAATAGGCAAGCAATGGTTCGTGCGAGCGGCGAGGTAAATTGCGAACAAGCTCTACAAGCCGCATTCAGTCCAAATAATTCCGCCGTCATTAAAACTCTAACCAATATATGACGGTCGAAAAGCGTAACTTTCACTGTAAGCCGCGCAAGCTTCATTGAAATACATTTTGGCTTAGGATTGCGCTAGCTCGATGAGTTCTGCGACGTTCTCAATGCGCCGTTCATGATATTTGCGCAACTCGACAATTAACTCGTTGGTGTTGCCAGTCAGTTTGCGCTCGAGCTCTTCCGCTTCCTGAACGCAATCGGAAAACAGCTGCGGTTCCCATCGACGGACGGCGTGCAACCGTTCGCTAAAGGACAGTAAAGTTTCAACAAGCGCGATGTTTGCTGATCGTTGCGCAATAACGCCAAAAAGGGCCGCCACCCGACCCGCATAATCCTCCGCCGAATGTTCTGCGAGAGGGACCTCACCAACATTGGATGGATGGAGCAGCGCAAACTCAAGAAGGATTGCATGCAAGCCGAGCATATCGCGCAGCATCTTCTCGCTTATGCGCGGAACGCGGTAACCGTCGCCCGGAATCATATCTACAAGCGCCTCACCCACGAGACGGTTCAGGCAGTCTCGCACAGGTGTCATGCTGACCCCGAATTCGTCGGCGAGCCTTAGCGCCTCAAGCCTCTCGCCGGGTCGCCAGTTTCCCTGCATCAGTCCCCGTTTCAGATTCTGATAGGTTGGCTCAAGGACATGGGCGGGACTCACCCAGTTGCTCTCTGCGCACAGGCAAATTCATGGACGGCCTCCTGCTGGTCGGGTCTAAGCGCATCGGTAGCGCGAGGATACGCAGGTACACTGTCACTCAATAATATCGAAGGGCACTGCCCTTCAAAATTGCCAAGATTAGGCCGGTGTTGTGCATAACCAGCAAGGCCAGCCAGTTCAGCCGTGAAGGTCTTGGCCACTTCAGGCGGGTAGGCCAGCCAGGGATTTTCGTAAGGCTTGAGCCAGCCGAGACTATAGCCGATTACCACCGCGCGCCTGACATCGTCGGACCGGTTTGCGCCGGCACCATGGACGGTGGAGCCCAGAAAGCAGATCGCATCTCCGGGACCGCATTCGGCCACCAGTGGCTCGCCGAGTTGGTCGAGAGAGGTAATCTGAGTGCGATGCGTGCCGGGATAAATCCTGGTTGCGCCGTTGTCTTTCGTAAACCGCGAAAGCGGCCAGATGATGTTGACCAGATATTCATGGCTCCCCTTGGCGCCGCTCCACATATCGTGATCGCAATGCGGGAACTGCTCGACTTCGCCAGGATGAATTTCAATTGCCTGCGCTACGTTGAGCTGAATTCGTTCGCATGCCCCGCTCAATATGCTGTTCGCCAAGCCAAGTACGGTGGGTTCCATCACAAGGCGAGCAGCATGTTTGGATCGGCGAAGCAGGCTCCCGAAGCGCTTAGTACGAAAGCCATAAAAGTCACCGTCCCCCAACGGCGTCTGATTAAAATCATTGTCCAGATCGGTTTCAAGCGCGCTCAATACTGACACTGGAAGAGCATTGGGAATGATGCAACAGCCGTCACGCTCCAGGATCTCTTCCCACGAAGCTCTGGTCACAGCGCCCTTCATTGCATCGCTCCAGCGTCGGCGAGATGAAACTGTGCCGGGGTGAATATTCCTGTAGCTGTCAAGTCATCCGGCGTATCGACATCGATTTCAATGTGAAGGGCAAGCAAGCATTCGCCGCCAATGTGGCGCTCAGTTCCTAGCATTCGGCATTTCCATCCGAAATCGGCAATCTGCCGATACCAGGCCAAGTTGGCCACGGCGGTGTATTCGGTTATGCCATGCGTCAACGCGTGCTGGACAAGAGCAGTCACCAACTGGTTCCTTGCAACGCGCCGCTCCGCCCGGCTTAGGGTGGGTTCTATACAAAACCGCGTTATCTCGCGAATTTGCGGTCCGTTTGGTATCTCGCTATCGCACAAAGCGGGGAATAGCTCGGCCAGAATATGCGGGCGCTCAGTGCAAAGTAAACGAGCGGACGCTCTATGGCAGCCGTTATCATCCGTGAGGATCAAATAATTAGCGTGCGGCGTATCGAACTGGTCAATCTCGTATTTGTTATTCAAGACAGGCACGTCCCATTTCAAAAGGTCGACGAACACACGTTTTCGCGCTTCGAACATGTTGCGGACGGCAGCATCTGACGACAGTGCTGAGGAAGGAGTCGTAATAGCAGGCATGATGGTCACCAATCTTGTTGAAGATGCCAACCATCACACCATCGTCACCGGCCGCGCGATATACCAAGAACTGGGGATGCGCCCGAGCAGAAGGCTATTGCAGCGCAGCCTAGCGGAGGGCCCAAGCCTCTAAATCAGTGGTACTTTCGCCATCCGAATACATCGCCAAAGCCAATGAGACCGTCGAACAACGCGCTGACTATAAGTGATTGTTTGCAATGTACATCATAACGTTCGCGCGCCATCTTTAGATGCTGGATCACCGTCTCGGTGCTTATGCCAAGAATTATTGCGGTTTCCGACGCCGTTTTTCCGCGTGCAGTCCACAAAAGACATTCGCGCTGCCGATCGCTCAGTTTCGCCGTTGACGCAATTGCCGCCATTCCGCTTATCTTTAGCGCCGATGTAAGTGCAGCCGTGCCGACAAACTCTGCCACGATTAGCCATTGTTTGGGTAAATCACGGTCAGGTCGCACCGCAAATGAACAGGTTCCTCTAGCGGTGCCCGGAAGATGGCGCGGGACGGTGAAGCCATCGCCGATGCCGCATTCCCTCCCAACCGCAAGCATTTGGCGGTCTCCCCGCGTCATGGGTATCATATTTTCGATGTTTTCCCAGGTGAATCCTGCAAATGACTTGTCACAAGCGCGCCGGACAGGATCCCTGCCGCCAAGATCAAAATTTATATAAACCTTCGCCCATTCGTCGGGATAGTCATGAATCAGGATTTCAGGAGGTTTTTCCATGCTCATCCGTGATTCCAGGGAAAGCGCAACATGATCGAAACCCAAGCAGCGTGACGCTCGTTTCAGCGCTTCTTTGAGTTCCCTCGGAGTTTCTATTTCTACCAGTTCTCTAGCAAATTCCTCCATTAAAGATAATCGCATGCAATGACCGTTCGATGTGGTCCAGCGCTTCCCAATCCGCTGTCCTACATTCGCCTAATTGTGCCCAGAAGAACGGTTCCAATCCATTTTGCGGGCAATTGCGGTTAAAACCCGGACAATCACGACAGAAATCTGGGATTTCAAATCCGCAAATGTCCGATGATTGCTCATTATCAGATAAACACCCCTTCAGGCTTGCAAAGAATCGGCTGGGAACAGAATTGGTTGATTACCCATTGGCACGTATTTTTTCCTCGGCGTTACCGATTGAGGCGTCCTTTTTGCATATTTTGTTTGAGAAGAAGCCGATAGCCGACATGCACAAAATAGCGGGCCTCATTCAACAGCCGCTGCGTCTGCCGCCGCGGTGACGATGACTTCCATTCGATAGCGCGGCCCAAATCCGCGTGGCGGAATAGGACATTCTGCGCTAGTTCCCGTATTGTCGCGCTACGACCATTCTCATGTTGGAATGCATCGAGAACGTTCAACATCAGGATTAACCTGTGCTTCTGATAGGCCGTTGGAAAATGAAAGTCGCGCAAGTTTGCAAGGCGCGGTGGTCGGCAACACGCTTCAAAGCGTTCGATTGCGCTAAGACGCGTTCCCAGCCATCCATCCCGTAGAACGAAGTAACCATTACCGCTTGCGCACGAGCTCTTTATCACCACGCGATGTCGGCGGTTTTGATTTTCCAATACAAGATGTCTTCCCTCGCTTGTCATTATGTCCTGTAACAGATCACAAATGTCCAGTATGGGTTGGATCGAACCATGTACTCCATCACCGGAGTTGTAATGGAAAATGATCACTGAAGGTGCATCGGCAGCACGCCAGATTGCCGGGTACCTAGACGAGGTTAATTCTGGCGGAACGGCGAAATTCCAACCCCCATGATTGTGCCATTTTCCTGAAAGCTGGTGATTCCAAATCGGGTACCAGTCCGTTGCGTAACTTGCCAAATTGAACCTGATAATCTGCATTCCGCCTCAGAAACTCCTGTGCGAAATCCGAAAAATCATAATTATCAAAGCTTGTGTCGCTGTCTTCTGGCATTGATCGCACCTCTGGATACAGGTGCTAATGACAACGTGGTCGATCTTCTTTTCCCAGTTTGGAGGACTTCCATCCCCAGAACTTGTAAGCCACTAAATTTGTAAGATCTGGACTCCAGTTACCGTTATAGGACTGATGGCCGCTGGAAAAGCCATGGACTTTCGATGGCTTCAGCGAACAATAGCGGAGGAATGGGCGGTTCAATCTAACAGCATTTCGCGCCACAATAGGATTGCAATCAACGGTATGTCCAAATGCCAGACATTCCAAAAAGGAACGGCGACTCACATGTCAAATCCTGACTATTTCCTCCGCTTACCTGCAGTGCTTGAGCGCACAGGACTAAGTCGGTCAACGCTTTACCGAAAAATCGACGAGGGCACCTTCCCCAGACAAGTCCATATTGCCGCAAGGTGTGCGGCATGGCGAGAATCTGCAATCGACGAGTGGATGGTGAACCCTATGATCTACTCCGCACAAGATCAGCAACACCCCTGACGTTCAATTAGCTGACCGTTGACGCCGAATTTGTAAGACGTCGCCTCCGCTTCGGAGTTGATCGATATGGTCACTCCACCACTGCGCCATTTCGACGCGTTCCTTCCAATGGGTTCCGCGATGATAGGCTCCTCGAACCGCATTGCTCTCACCGTGCGCTAATGACCGCTCGATGGCGTCGGGATGCCATTTGCCACTTTCGTTAAGTAGTGACGAAGCAGTTGCTCTGAACCCATGGGCGGTCATTTCATCTTTGCTGAATCCCATCCGTCGCAAAGCAGCGTTTACCGTATTCTCGCTCATTGGGCGCAAGCTGGTGTGGAGCGCAGGAAAAACAAACCCTTTTGGACCTGTCAGCTCGTAAAGCTCCCTTAAGATCGACACAGATTGCTTTGACAAAGGGACGTCATGTTTACGCTTAGACTTCATTTTTCCTGGCGGGATGTGCCAGATGGCTTCATTGAGATGGAACTCGTTCCATTCTGCGTGACGCAATTCGCCAGGTCGTACATAAATATGCGGCGACAATTGCAATGCAAATTTGGTTATCGGACTGCCATCAAAAACATCGATTGCTCTCAGTAGAGCACCAAATTTTGCAGGCTCCAGAATTGCTGCATAGTTTTTGGCTTTGGGCGCAGTGAGGGCACCCTGCAAATCGCGGGCCACGTCAACCGTGCAGCGTCCTGTCCAGATCCCGTAACGAAAAACGCGACTAGCAAACGACCGACACTTTTTTGCTGTCTCAAGCGTGCCTCTCGCCTCCAGCCTCTTGAGAGGGGCTAATAGCATTTGCGGATCGACTTCAGTGACCGGCATGCTGCCGATTGCGGGTTTCAGAAGACTAAGAAACCATCGAGCTTTGTCCACTGTGGCTTGAGCCGCTCCTTCGCGGACCATCTTGGTATCGATATATTCTTCAGCAAGCGAATAGAAGGTATTTGCGACTGCCAAAGTTGCTTTGATTTTCGCCTTTTTTTTAGCGAAAGATGGGTCCCTTCCGCTGGCCAATACCACACGCGCTTCGTCTCGTTTGCTACGCGCATCCTTTAGCGAAACCTCAGGATAGCGACCGAACGAAAGCTTTCGCTCTTTGCCAGCAAAAGAGTAGCGCATCCTCCAATGTTTCGAGCCGTTAGGAGACACGACCAAGTACAATCCCTGCGAATCGTATAATTTGGTCTCATTTGCACTTGGCTGTAACGCGCGGATTTCTACGGCTGTCAGAGGCATAAGGTGGGGCCTTTTTTTGGTCAAAATTGCCATTTGACGCCCAAATTTCCAAATTAGCCCCACTTTTGGCCCCACTTTTTGTCGGGATTTAGTGGCATCTAATGGGATTCTGTAGGACGACAAGTACCTATTTTATGGCAGATTTCTGCGGGTTTTGCAAACATTTTGGGACGTTCTAAAAAGAACGACTGGTGCCCGGAAGAGGACTCGAACCTCCACGCCGTTACCAGCGCCAGCACCTGAAGCTGGTGCGTCTACCAATTCCGCCATCCGGGCACGAGACATGCTGCAAACGGCATCATGTCGGGTAGGCGCGTTCCTTTAAGCGATCAGGTCTAATTGTCAACGTCTGTGCGCCAGCGGCATTGCAATAAATCTGCGCGCGATATCCAGTTAAGGGCACAACAGCTATTTAAACGCATGTCGGCCTTGAAAGCTTTCTGACGGTGGTGCAAAGCGCCCGCAGGTTTTATGCTGCATGACGGAGCTTTTATGCAAGGCAAGTTGGTAACGATTTTTGGCGGCAGTGGCTTTCTTGGCCGATATGTCGCGCAGGCCCTGCTCAGCCAGGGTGTGCGTATTCGCGTCGCCTGCCGAAATGCCGGCAGCGCCAATTACATCAAGCCGCTTGGCAATCTGGGGCAAGTGCAGCTGATGGAAGCGGATATCCGCAAGCCAGAAAGCATAAAGCGCGCGCTGCAGGACGCCGATGCCGTCGTTAATCTCGTCGGCAGTTTTGCGAACATGCATGCCATCCAGAATATTGGCGCTGGCCATGTCGCCAAGGCTTCGGCCGAAGCTGGTGTCGAAGCGCTGGTCCATATGTCGGCGATTGGTGCCGATGCCAACAGCGACGCGGAATATGGCCAAAGCAAAGCTGGCGGTGAAGGTGCGGTGCACGCGGCGTTCCCTTCCGCAGTTATCTTGCGGCCATCGGTTGTTTTTGGCCGCGAAGACCAGTTTATCAACCGGTTCGCAGGCCTGATACGCATGCTGCCGGTGGTCCCCGTCATTGGCGCATCGACCCGCTTTCAACCCGTTTTTGTAGGGGACGTCGCCAAGGCGGTTGCCGCCGCGCTGATGCAACCCAATGGCGGCATATTGGAACTTGGCGGGCCGGACATTTACTCGATGATGGAATTGAACCGTTGGATCGCCAAATCCATCGGCCGCGAACCATTGTTTGTGGAAGTGCCAGACATCGCGGCCAAATTGCTGGCCAAGGGGACAGGATGGTTGCCAAGTGCGCCCATCACCGAAGACCAGTATAAAATGCTTGGCCGCGACAATGTCGTCACAGGGACAGACGGGCTGGCAGCTTATGGAATTGTGCCGACTCCGCTGGAAGTCGTCGCGGAAGACTGGCTCAATATCTATCGCAAGCACGGCCGCTTCGGCATGAGCCCCAAATCATCTGAACAGCCGGGCAGCGGCCAATGAGCGATACGATGATCGCCCTGCTTCTCGGGATCATCGAAGGGCTGACCGAATTTTTGCCCGTATCGTCTACCGGGCATCTCATATTGGCAGGCGAGTTGATCGGATTTACAGACAACAGTTCGGTTGCATTTAAGATTGCTATCCAGCTCGGGGCAATCCTCGCGGTTATCTTGGTCTATTGGCAGCGTTTCTGGGGCGTAGGCAAAGGCCTGCTGACGTTCGAACAGGGTCCGGTTGCGTTCACGCGCAATATCCTGCTTGGCTTTGCCCCGGCATTGGTGATTGGTGTGCTGGCTTACGACGCCATTCGCGCCGCGATGCAGACCCCGCAAATTGTCGCCATTGCGCTTTTGCTGGGCGGCATAGTGATCCTTGTACTTGAACGCATCGTCAAAAATGTGCGCTTTCATTCGGTTGAGGAAATTCCGTTTGGTACCGCACTGGCGATTGGCCTTGTCCAATGCACCGCGATGGTGCCAGGCGTCAGCCGGTCGGGCGCGACAATAATGGGCGGGCTCATGATGGGGGTTGAACGCAAGACCGCGGCTGAATTTTCGTTCTTTCTGGCGGTCCCCACGATGATGGCAGCAACGGTCTACGCCTTGTGGAAAGACCGCGCACTTTTGAACGCTGACGATCTGGGGATGATTGCAATCGGTTTCGCGACAGCATTTGTCGTCGCGTTGCTCGTGGTCAAAGCGTTTGTTGCGATCGTCAGCAAATATGGATTTGCGCCATTTGCATATTACCGAATCATCATTGGCGCGGCAGCATTTGTTTGGCTGAATGTGCGATAGGAACCGTATCGGCCCTATTAATTTGAAACAATATTGCGTAGCGTTATTTTAAACACTCAAATTGACATATATTAGTCAACATGACTGACCTATAATATCTATTTTAACGTGACAGCAAGGGTTTGGCGGGTTAACCGCAGCGCATCTTCTAGGAGCGCGCAGTGGCCAAAGATCCCATGCTAAAATTCATTTCCAAGCCGCAGGCTTATCCGCACAAGCGTGAAGCGGAACTGCGTGCCGAGGATTTTGCAGAAATAGCGGACCGTTATGCCCCGGCGGCAGCGGCGGACCAGGCATCGCGTTGCTCGCAATGCGGCGTGCCTTATTGTTCGGTCCACTGCCCGCTGCATAACCATATCCCCGACTGGTTGCGCCTGACCGCTGAAGGCCGATTGCGCGAAGCTTACGAACTGTCCAACCTCACAAGTACGATGCCTGAAATCTGTGGACGTATCTGTCCGCAGGATCGGCTTTGCGAAGGCAATTGCGTCATCGAGTTTTCGGGCCATGACGCAGTCACCATTGGCTCGGTGGAAAAATATATCACCGATACAGCCTGGGGACAGGGCTGGGTCGAACCCGTTGAGGTCGGCGCCCCGCGCGGGCAATCGGTGGGCATCATCGGCGCTGGACCAGGCGGCCTGACGACAGCGGAGTATCTGCGCGTCGCTGGCTATGATGTGCATGTGTATGATCGCTATGACCGCATGGGCGGCCTGCTGACCTATGGCATTCCCGGTTTCAAGCTTGAAAAAGATGTGGTCATGCGCCGCATCAAACGGCTGGAGGATGCGGGCATCCACTTTCACGCAAATTTCGAAGTTGGCCGCAATGCGTCGCTCGATGATCTGCGCGCCAAGCATGACGCGGTGCTGATCGCCACGGGGGTCTATAAAGCGCGCGCCATAGCAACGCCGGGCGTCGGGCTTGAGGGCATCGTTCCTGCGCTGGATTTTCTCATCGCATCCAACCGCAAGGGTTTTGGCGACCATGTGCCAGCCTTTGACAGCGGCGCGCTCAATGCGCACGGCAAGGATGTCGTCGTCATCGGCGGTGGCGATACCGCGATGGATTGCGTGCGCACGGCCATCCGTCAGGGTGCCAAGTCGGTAAAATGCCTCTACCGCCGCGACCGCGAGAATATGCCGGGGTCACAGCGCGAAGTGACCAATGCCGAGGAAGAGGGCGTCGAATTTGTCTGGCTTTCGGGGCCCAAGAGTTTCGATGGTGATGGCAAGGTGGAGCGAGTCCATGTTGCAAAGATGCGGCTTGCAGCGCCCGATGCCTCTGGCCGCCGCACACCCGAAAGTGACCCGGAAGGCGACTTCACGATCAATGCCGATCTGGTGATTACTGCGCTTGGTTTCGAAGCGGAGGACTTGCCCGTGTTGTTCAACGCGCCCGACCTTAATGTGACCCGCTGGGGTACATTGCGGGTAGACCACAATACCCAAATGACCAATCTCGACGGGGTGTTTGCCATTGGCGACATTGTCCGCGGGGCAAGCCTGGTCGTCTGGGCCATCCGCGACGGGCGTGATGTCACGGAGCATATGCACAATTATCTGAAATCGAAGGCCAGTCGTGAGAGGATTGCAGCATGAAAACATCTTCAGTCGTCCGGCATAGCTTGTTGGCACTCTTGTGCATGGGCGTCGCGACAGGACCCGTCGCCGCGCAAGTCGCAGCACCGGCCGCGCCGATCGAAGATGCGCGTGCGATCATCATTGCCAACAACATGGAAAAAACACT
>JANMJX010000116.1:0-1697 GCA_031371575.1 Sphingomonadales bacterium | reverse complement strand
TGCGCGGCAAGCTTAGCGGTCGATAGCAATATCGCGAGTTCCGGACGCGTCAGACCCCGGCCCTCGCTTGCCCGGCGGAACAGCTCCTCATTTGGGGCGAGCCCCTCAACCACGCGATCAAGCCGGCCAGTGCTCTCAAATATCTCGATGAGCCGGACATAAGCTGGCAAGTCGCCGACACCCCCCGTCTCAGCAATAGACAGCGCAAGCGTTTGCAGCCGGTTGTCTTCAAGCACCAGATGCGCAACTGCATCCGTCATGTCGACGAGCAATTTGTTGCGGACCGGTTCCTTCAGCTTGCCCGCGCGCATCTGGGCGTTCAACGCAATCTTGATATTCACTTCATTGTCTGAGCAATCGACGCCAGCGCTGTTGTCAATGAAGTCGGTATTGATACGGCCACCGCGCAGTGCATAACCAATACGACCGGCCTGGGTGACGCCAAGGTTGGCACCTTCGCCTATGACCAGCGCACGGACGTCCGCACCGTTCACACGAATGGAGTCGTTGCCTGGGTCACCGACATCAAGATGGCTCTCGCTCCGGTCCTTGATATAGGTGCCTATGCCGCCAAACCACATCAGCTGAACCGGCGCCTTCAATATGGCCGTCATCAATGCCGAAGGTTCAATTTCTTTCGCATCAATTCCGAGCAGATCTCTGATTTCTGGCGTCGTCTTGATCAATTTTTCGGTTCTGGCAAATACGCCGCCGCCCTTTGATATCAGCTTGGCGTCGTAATCGAGCCAACTTGATCGCGGCAGATTGAACATGCGCTGCCGCTCTTTCCAGCTGGTTGCAGGATCGGGAGCGGGGTCGAGAAAGATGTGCCGATGGTCAAAAGCCGCCACAAGTTTCAGCGTCTTGGACAGCAGCATGCCATTGCCGAACACGTCACCGGACATGTCGCCAACGCCTACTACCGTGACCTGTTCCTTTTGGATATCAATGCCCATCTCGGCAAAGTGGCGTTGGACCGACAGCCAGCCGCCCTTTGCAGTTATGCCCATGGCCTTGTGGTCGTAGCCCACGGAACCACCACTTGCGAAAGCATCCCCGAGCCAGAAATTATGGTCGAGCGCGATGGCGTTTGCGGTGTCCGAAAAAGTTGCAGTGCCTTTGTCCGCTGCCACAACGAAATACGGATCGTCGGCGTCATGAATGACGACATCGGCGGGATGCACGATCCGGTCATTCACGATATTGTCGGTGATCGAGAGTAATGTGCGAATGAAAATCTTGTAAGCTTCAGTGCCCTCGGCAAACCAAGCATCGCGGTCAACGCGCATGTCTGGCAAGCGTTTTGGATAGAACCCGCCTTTGGCACCGGTCGGGACAATGACAGCGTTCTTGACGCGCTGCGCCTTCATGAGGCCTAAGACCTCTGTACGGAAATCGTCACGCCGGTCCGACCAGCGCAGACCGCCACGTGCGACGGGTCCAGCCCGCAAATGAATGCCTTCCACCCGCGGCGAATAGACAAATACCTCACGCCAGGGGAGTGGCGCCGGCAGTCCGGGCACTTTTGCACAATCGAGTTTGAACGCAAGCGCCTCGGCAGCAGCAGCGGAAAAGGCGTTTGTCCGCAACGTTGCCAGAACAATGGCCAAGAAACGGCGTAAGATGCGGTCTTCGTCAATTGCCGACACTGCCGACAGATCGGCATTGATTGATTTCACATATTTTGCGGCTTCCTT
>JANMJX010000112.1:0-29995 GCA_031371575.1 Sphingomonadales bacterium | reverse complement strand
ACGTCGTCGGACTTCACCGTCAGCATCTCCTGCAAGGTGTAGGCCGCGCCGTACGCCTGCAAGGCCCAGACCTCCATCTCGCCGAACCGCTGCCCGCCGAACTGTGCCTTGCCGCCCAGCGGCTGCTGCGTGACCAGCGAGTACGGCCCGATCGAACGCGCGTGGATCTTGTCGTCGACCAGATGGTGCAGCTTGAGCATGTAGATGATGCCCACCGTTACCTTGCGGTCGAAGATCTCGCCGGTGCGGCCATCAAACAGGTCCGACTGACCCGACGAATCAAGCCCCGCCAGTGCCAGCATGTCGGTCACGTCCTTCTCGACCGCACCATCGAACACGGGTGTCCCCATCGGCACGCCCGAGCGCAGGTTTTGCGCCAGCTCGACGATCTCGTCACCCGTGCGAGAGTTGATGTCGTCGACATAATGGTCGCCATAGACCTCCAAAAGCCGCGCCTTGACCGCGTCGGGCATCGCGCCCGGCTTGGCGTCGGGATTGGCCTCGCGCCAATCGTCGAGCTTCGCGGCGATCTGCTGGCCAAGACCGCGCGCGGCCCAGCCCAGATGCGTCTCGAAGATTTGCCCGACGTTCATGCGCGACGGCACGCCCAGCGGGTTGAGCACCAGATCGACCGGCGTCCCATCAGCCAGAAAGGGCATGTCCTCAGCCGGCAGGATGCGGCTGATAACGCCCTTGTTGCCATGACGGCCGGCCATCTTGTCGCCCGGCTGCAGCTTGCGCTTCACCGCGACGAAGACCTTGACCATCTTGAGCACGCCCGGCGGCAGTTCGTCGCCCCGCTCCAGCTTCTCGCGGCGGTCGTCGAACTTGGCGCGGATCAGGCCGGCAGCGCCGTCATACTGAACCTTCACCGCCTCCAGATTGGCCTGAACCGTATCGTCCTGAACCGCGAACTTCCACCATTCGTGGCGATCCACGGTGTCGAGCAGATCCTGATCGATCGCGACGCCCTTTTTGATGCCCTTGGGCGCGGCGGTCGCGACCTGGCCGATGAGCATCTCGCGCAACCGCGACCAGGTGGCGCGGTTGAGGATCGAACGCTCGTCGTCCGAGTCCTTCTTCAGACGCTCGATCTCCTCGCGCTCGATCGCCATCGCGCGCTCGTCCTTGTCGATGCCGTGGCGGTTGAACAACCGCACGTCGACGATCGTCCCGGACACGCCCGGCGGCAGGCGCAGCGACGTGTCGCGCACGTCCGAAGCCTTTTCGCCGAAGATCGCGCGGAGCAGCTTCTCCTCCGGCGTCATCGGGCTTTCACCCTTGGGCGTGATCTTGCCGACGAGAATATCGCCGGGTTCGACTTCCGCGCCGATGTAGACAATGCCGGCTTCGTCCAGATTGCGCAGCGCTTCTTCACCCACGTTGGGGATGTCGCGGGTGATGTCCTCCGGCCCGAGCTTCGTGTCGCGGGCCATCACCTCGAACTCGTCGATGTGGATGGACGTGAAAACGTCATCCTTCACGATCCGCTCGGAGATGAGGATCGAATCCTCGTAATTATAGCCGTTCCAAGGCATGAACGCGACGAGCGCATTGCGCCCCAGCGCTAGCTCGCCGAACTCGGTCGAGGGACCGTCGGCCAGCACGTCACCCTGCTCGATCACGTCGCCAACCTTCACCAGCGGACGCTGGTTGATGCAGGTCGACTGGTTCGAACGCTGGAACTTCATCAGCGTGTAGATGTCGACGCCCGACTTGCCGGCATCGATCTCACCAGTCGCGCGGATGACGATGCGGCTCGCATCGACCTGATCGACGATTCCCGCCCGGCGCGCCGAGATGGCGGCGCCGGAGTCACGTGCAACCGTCTCCTCCATGCCGGTGCCGACGAACGGCGCTTCGGCGCGGACCAGCGGCACCGCCTGACGCTGCATGTTCGAACCCATCAGCGCGCGGTTGGCGTCGTCGTTTTCCAGGAACGGAATGAGCGAGGCGGCGACCGACACCAGCTGCTTCGGCGACACGTCCATCAGCGTGACCGTGTCGGGCAGCGCGTTGAGGAACTCGCCCGCTTGCCGCGAAGAGACCAGCTCCTCGGTAAAGCGGCCTTCGCCATCAAGCTCGGCCGAGGCCTGCGCGATCGTATGCTTGGCCTCTTCCATCGCCGACAGGTAGACGACGTCACCCGTCACCTTGTGATCGATGACCTTGCGGTACGGCGTTTCGATGAAGCCGTATTTATTGACGCGGCTGAACGAGGCGAGCGAGTTGATGAGGCCGATGTTCGGGCCTTCCGGCGTCTCGATCGGGCAGATGCGGCCATAATGCGTCGGATGGACGTCGCGGACCTCGAAGCCCGCGCGCTCGCGGGTCAGGCCGCCTGGCCCGAGCGCCGAGACGCGACGCTTGTGCGTCACTTCGGACAGCGGGTTGGTCTGATCCATGAATTGCGACAGCTGCGACGAGCCGAAGAATTCGCGCACGGCGGCGACCGCCGGCTTGGCGTTGATGAGGTCGTTCGGCATCACCGTCGACACGTCGACCGACGACATCCGCTCCTTCACCGCGCGCTCCATGCGGAGCAGGCCGACGCGATACTGGTTCTCCAGCAGCTCGCCGACCGAGCGCACACGGCGGTTGCCGAGATTGTCGATGTCGTCGACTTCGCCCTTGCCGTCCTTCAGATCGACCAGCATCTTGACGATCTTGAGGATGTCCTCGGTGCGCAGCGTCGTCAGCGTGTCCTCGGTCTCCTGACCCAGACGCATGTTGAGCTTGACGCGGCCGACCGCCGACAGATCGTAGCGGTCGGGATCGAAGAACAGCCCGCCGAACAGCGATTCCGCCGTCTCCAGCGTCGGCGGCTCGCCGGGGCGCATGACGCGATAGATGTCGGACAGCGCCTGCTCGCGCTCCTCCGCTTTGTCGGCGCGGACGGTGTTGAGCATCCATGGGCCGGTGGTGACGTAATCGATGTCGAGCACGTCGATCTGACTGATGCCGGCACGGTCCAGCTTCTCGAGGATCGAGAACTTGCCTTCCTTGCGCTCGGCGTCGGTCAACTCGCGGATTTCCTCGCCCGCCTCGACGTAGATCTCGCCGGTGGCGTCATCGACCAGGTCATAGGCGGAATAGCGGCCGAAGATCTCCTCGGTCGGAATCAGCAGTTCGGTCAGGCCGTCCTTGGCAGCCTTGTTGGCGGCGCGCGGCGTGATCTTGACGTTGGCGGGGAACACGACTTCGCCGGTTTGGGCATTGACCAGCTCGAACCGCGGCGTCGCGCCACGATAATTCTCGGGCTGGTACGGGACTTTCCAGCCGCCGTCGCCACGCACGAACGTCAGGCGATCGTAGAAATAGTTGAGGATGTCCTCGCCCGTCATGCCGAGTGCGTAGAAAAGCGCAGATGCCGGCAGCTTGCGCTTGCGGTCGATGCGGACGTTGACGACGTCCTTGGAATCGAACTCGAAATCGAGCCACGAGCCGCGATAAGGGATGACGCGCGCGACGAAGAGGTACTTGCCCGACGAATGCGTCTTGCCACCGTCGTGGCTGAACAGCACGCCCGGCGAACGGTGCATCTGCGAGACGATGACGCGCTCGGTGCCGTTAATGAAGAAGGTGCCGTTCTCGGTCATGAGCGGCATGTCGCCCATGTAGACGTCCTGCTCCTTGATATCGATGACCGACTTGGCCTCGGTATCGGGATCGACCTCGAATGCGGTCAGGCGCAGCGTGACACGCATCGGCGCGGCGTAGGTGATGCCGCGCTGACGACATTCCTCGACGTCGAACTTCGGCGGCTCAAGGACGTAATCGTCAAAGTCGAGATAGGCGGTGCCCGCGAAATCCTGGATCGGGAAGACGCTGCGCAGAGTCTTTTCCAGACCGGAGATGTGACCAGTCGTCCGGTCGGAGCGCAGGAACTGCTCATAGCTCTCGCGCTGCACTTCGATCAGGTTCGGCATCTGCACGACTTCGTGGATGTTGCCGAATACCTTGCGGATGCGCCGCTTGCGGGTGCCGCCGGTGCTGGACTCGCGGCGGGCCGTACCCGCGTCGATCGCCTTGGATGCCATGTCGTTTGCTTGCCTCGAAAAGCTTGAAAATGCCTAGGCGCAGGCCGGGACGCGAAAAAGCCGATCGCCCTATCCCAATCAAATGGGTGGGCGTCGGCCTTCGGCGTCCTGAACCCGTCGATCTCCCATTCGTACGAGACACTGCGCGACGGCGTCTCATGTCCCGAAGATCATGGGTAGAGTGGTGATATAGGGTAGAGCGCCAGTCCGGTCAACGGGGCGACGGTGCATGGACGCCCTGCGATCAGCATTATAGGGAAGCGGCATGGCCCCTCGTTCGATCTCGCGGCGCGTCATCGTCGCGGCTGCCTTCTTGTCCGCCGCCGTCGCTGCGGCGCAGGAGCCGTTGCCGCAACAAACGCCGTCAATCGTCGTCACGCCGACGCCCACGCCCACGCCGACACCGATCCCGGCCCCCAGCCCGACAGCTGTGACGCCGCTAGTGGTACCCGCGACGCCGACGCCGACGCCGACGCTACGCCCAGACATCGACGATGTGCCCGCCCCGATCTTCGTGGCCAACTCGCGTCCGACGCCGATCGTGCCACCCGTAGCGTCGCCCAGTGCCACGCCAACGGTAGCGCCCACATCGGTGCCTACGCCCTCGCCCGCGAGTACGGCCCGACCGCCGATCGAGACGGTGATCCTGCCGCAGGAACAAGCCATTCCGCTTTGGGCATGGGAAGCCGGCGGTGCCGCGCTTCTGCTGATCATTCTTGGCTGGGTCGGCCTGCGACGTCAGCCCGGCACGTCGGTAGGGGACAATTGGGACGAAGAGGCGTTTGAACAGGAACTCCCGTCCGAACCCGCCGCCGAGCCGCTCACTACCGTCGTCGATGATCGCGCGCATTTGTCGGTCGCCCTGCGCCCGACCCGTGCCGGGCTGAATCTAATCAGCGCCACCGCCGAATGCGAAATCACATTGGTCAATATTGGTGGGGCGATGGCGGAGAACGTCCGCGCGACGCTGCGCCTGATGAGCGCGCGAGTTGGGCAGGATGCCGAACTCGCCGCCTTTTACGCCGACGCCGGCGGCCGCCCGGCCACACCCGCATTTTCGTTGGCGCCCGGCGAAGAGCGCCGGTTCCGCGCCGTTACGGCGCTGCCGCATGACGCGATCCATTCGATCGACGCGGCCGGGCGACCGATGTTCGTGCCGCTGGTGGCGCTGTCGGTCCGCTATCGCGACGACGAGGGGCCACGCCGTGTCGGGCAGGCGTTCATGCTTGGCGTCGATCAAAGTGGCTCCGCGAAGCTCGCACCGTTCTGGCTGGATGGGCCGGCGCGCTCTTATGACAGCGTTGCCGTTCGACCCCGTGGGGAGGCGGTCGAAGACTAGCCGGCGATACGACGGACGCTGCGGACGTGCGTGTGATTGAGCCGTTCCAGGTTGAAATGTTCGGCGAATTCGATGCCGGCCTTGCCGTCGCGTGCCCAGCGGATGCGCGCGGCGAACATCTGATCCTCCAGCAGTTCGATCAGCAGGTCGACGCCCTCGCCCTCGCCCGCGAGCGCCAGTCCGTCGATCATCGCGCCGGTGGTCGAGATATTGCGGATGCGCACATCGCCCCGCCTTTCGCCGATCGCGACCCGGGCGGCGCGCAGCATCGAGGCGCGCGGTGCGCGGCTGGAGCGGAAGCCCGACGCGGTCGCATGGCCATGCGCCTCGATAAGCTGGCGCATCACTTCATCCGCACGGGCAGGCTTGCCGTAAATATAGCCCTGAATATGGCTGCATCCGAGGCGGCGCACGAGGTCGATCTCGTCTTCTACCTCAACGCCCTCCGCGGTCGTTTCCATGTCCAGCGTCTCGGCCAGCGTGACGATCGCCTTGATGATCGCGGCGTTGCGGTTGCCGGGCTGGGCTGCCCCCTTCACGAAGCTCTGATCGATCTTGATCTTGTCGAACGGGGCCGAGCGCAGATAGCTTAGCGACGAATAGCCGGTCCCAAAATCGTCAAGCACGAGGCGAACGCCAATCGTTTTCAGCGCACGGAACATCGCGTCGGATGACTGCGTCTCGTCAAGGAATACGCCTTCGGTGATCTCCAGCTCCAGCCGGTCTGGCGGCAGCCTGGATTGGGCGAGGGCGCTGGTGACGAGCGCGGGCAGCTGCGGGTCCGCGAACTGGATCGGCGAAACGTTGACCGCGACACGCACCCCGCGTGGCCAGCGTGCCGCTTCCAGGCAGGCGGTGCGCAACACCCATTCGCCGATCGCGCCGATCAGGCCGCAATCCTCGGCCACCGGAATGAACTCGGACGGCGGCACCGCGCCGCGGGTCGGGTGGTCCCAGCGGACCAGCGCCTCATAGCCGACGATGCGCGCGTCGGCGGTGGTCACTACCGGCTGATAGGTCAGGTGAAATGCGCCGGCGGCGATTGCGTGGCGCAGATCGTCTTCGAGCTGCTTGCGGCTTTGCGCACCGATCAGCATCTCGTCCGCATAGAAACGGTGGACGCCACGGCCGTCGCCTTTTGCTGCATAGAGCGCGAGGTCGGCGTGGCGGATGAGCATCTCCGCGTCATCCCCAGGCGTCCGCGCCAGCGCGATGCCGATCGACCCGCCAATCGAGATCGACGCGCCGCTGATGAAATAGGGCTGGGAGATCGCCTTGATGAGGTCGCGCGCCAAGATGCCCAACTGCTCGCGATGATCGATTCCGGGTAGCAGCACCTGGAATTCGTCGCCGCCCAGGCGCCCGACCAGTCCGGCATCGCCGACGCCACGAAGCAACCGCTGCGCGACCTGCCTGAGCAGCGCGTCCCCCGCCTGATGACCGAGCGTATCGTTGACCGCCTTGAAACGATCGAGGTCGAGCAGGAACAGCGCGACCGGACGGAACGCGCCTGCCGGCTGCGCGAGCGTCTTGTCGAGCGACAGCCGCATCCGCTGGCGGTTGGCGAGCCCGGTAAGGCCGTCGAACATCGCCAGCCGCGTAATCTCGGCGTCCGACCGGCGCTTTTCAGTCAGGTCCGCGCCCGATCCGATGAAGCCGGTGAAGCGACCGTCGGCATCCAGCATCGGGCGGCCGGAGATCGACCACCAGCGCTCGTCCGCCTGATCGCAGGCGGCGCACACCGGATAATCGGTGAAGGAGGTGCGTGACGACAGATGAAAGGCGAGCGTGCGCTCGGTCCCCGGCGCGGCCCCGTCCATGCGAAAGGTGTCGGTGAGCAGCCGTCCGAGCGGGGCGAGGCCGGCGCGTGCGAGTTCTTCCGCGACGGTGGCGGACAGATAGGTCAAGCGACCGTAACGGTCGGCTTCCCAGAACCAGCCGGTTCCCTGGCCCTCGAACTCGGCGACCATCTTGACCGCCAATTGCCCCTCGCTGGCCGCGTTCGCCTGGTGCAACGCCGTTTCGAGATCGTGGCTCGCCAATCGCCGGGCGCACGCGCCGAGGCAGCCCAGGAACATCGCCGATACCGTGATGGCCAGGCTGAACCCCGCCAGCGCGACCAGCGCCAGGACCAGGCCCGCGCCGAACCCCAGCGTCGCCGCGCGCACCGGCTGCAACGCGATGGCGGTAATGCCGATCGCGCCTGACGCCGCGACGAAGCTGCCCAGTTGCTGCGGGCCGATCGACATCCGCGCCGCCGCCCAGAGCAAAAGCAAGAGGCCGCCGGCGATCACGCCGGCCAGCCCGGTCAGTGCCCGGTTGAGGCGATGGATCGGCCAGCTCCGCGTCAGTGGCAAAGCGAGCAGCGCCCACACCATTCCTGCCAATGCCGTGACGATGCCTACGCCGCCGAACGCCAGCGCGCTGGGGCGGGCGTCGTTGAACAGCGGTAGGCCGACTAGCACCGCCGCACCGACGCCCTGCGCCGCCATGGCGATCGGCCAGACCGCGCGAACCTGACCCAGCCGCGCCGCGCCCGCATCCGCCACCGCGCCGCGCTCGTCCTGCGCCAGGCCGAGCAGCACGGCGGCGCGCGATTCGTCGTCGGCGGAAATCGGCGAGTAGAACATCGGAGCATCTATTGCGGCCAGATCGGTTGCGAAATCGCCATGCGAAACTGGTGAGCAAATGATTAATCGCGATGCCGACTGTCCGTCAGACCGAGGTGCGCGCCGTCTACGCGCCCACCCGATTGCGACCCGCGCGGCGCGCCCGTAAACGCCGGCGCATGACCATCACCATTCGTGCCGCCGACCTGATCGAGAGCGTCGCCGACGCGCTGCAGTTCATCAGTTACTATCACCCGATGGATTACATCCGTGCGCTCGGCGATGCCTATGCCGCCGAGCAGTCGCCCGCCGCCAAGGACGCGATCGCGCAGATCCTGACGAACAGCCGGATGTGCGCCGAGGGACACCGGCCGATCTGCCAGGATACCAGCATCGTCACGGTGTTCGTCAAATGGGGGCAGGACTGCCGGCTCGACGGCGACCGCTCACTTCAGGAGGTCATCGATGAGGGCGTGCGCCGCGCCTATCTTCATCCCGAGAACAAGCTGCGCGCGTCGATCCTGGCCGATCCCGCCTTCACCCGGCGCAATACCAAGGACAACACGCCGAGCGTCCTCCACGTCGAGATGGTGCCGGGCGCGACCGTCTCGATCGATGTCGCTGCCAAGGGCGGGGGCAGCGAGAACAAGTCGAAGTTCAAGATGATGAACCCGAGCGATTCGATCGTCGATTGGGTGCTGGAAATGGTGCCGCAGATGGGGGCGGGGTGGTGTCCGCCGGGGATGCTCGGCATCGGCATCGGCGGCACGGCGGAAAAGGCGATGCTGCTCGCCAAGCAATCGCTGATGGGCGCAATCGACATGGCGCAGCTGAAGGCGCGGGGGCCGCGCGACGACATTGAGGCGCTGCGCATCGAGCTGATGGACAAGGTCAATGCGCTGGGCATCGGTGCGCAGGGACTGGGCGGGCTGGCGACGGTGCTTGACGTCAAGATCATGGACTGGCCGACCCACGCGGCGTCAAAGCCGGTGGCGATGATCCCCAATTGCGCCGCGACGCGCCACGCGCATTTCACGCTCGACGGCTCGGGGCCGGTGTATCTTGAGCCGCCGAAACTGTCGGAATGGCCCGATGTGAACTGGGCACCGGACAAGGCGGCGATCCGGGTCGATCTCGATACGCTGACGCCGGAGGTCGTGCAGCAGTGGAAGCATGGCGACCGCCTGCTGCTCAACGGCAAAATGCTGACCGGCCGCGACGCCGCGCACAAGCGGATCGCCGACATGCTGGCGGCGGGCGAGCCGCTGCCCGTCGATTTCGCGGGCCGCGTTATCTATTACGTTGGCCCGGTCGATCCCGTCGGGGAGGAGGTCGTCGGCCCCGCCGGTCCGACCACTGCGACGCGCATGGACAAGTTCACCCGCATGATGCTCGACCAGGGGTTGCTGGCGATGGTCGGCAAGGCGGAGCGCGGGCCGGCGGCGACCGAGGCGATCGCCGAACGCAAGAGCGCATATTTGATGGCGGTCGGCGGCGCGGCCTATCTGGTCGCGCGTGCGATCAAGGGGTCGAAGGTCGTCGGGTTCGCCGACCTCGGCATGGAAGCCATCTACGAATTCGAGGTGCAGGATTTCCCCGTGACGGTCGCGGTCGATAGCGAGGGCAACAACGTCCACCAGCTCGCGCCGCAGGTGTGGCGAGAACGCATCGCGCGGGAGAAATTGCTAGAGCCGGCGGGGTGAATGCGATGACGCTCTTTTGTCCCGCCTCCGCGCACGACGTGGCGGCTTAGCCGATCAGAAGGGCTTCTCGCCGATCCAGTTGCCCGCCTGGCTGTACCGACACACCAGCACATCCTCGCGTTCGCTGCGTGCCACCGCGCAGCCGACCTGCCGCGTGTCGCGCCACATCAATTGTGTGTAGTGGCCGACATCCTCGAAGCGCCCGGTGATGCTGTTGTCGGGGAAGGTGCCCTGCTTGAAGTCGCGCTTCTCGCGTGCCCAGGCGTCGACCATGGCTTCGAGCGCATAATGGCCTTTCGTACCCGCCCATAGGTTCTCGCCCTCCGGCCGTCGCATGTCGACCGGCGCGTGCGCTAAGGCGCCAGTCGCGGCGAGCCGATCGGCCCACCTCTGTGCCGATTGCGCCAGCGCCGCATTCCAGTTCATCGGTTCGACGCCCAGCGCCGCGCGTTCGCGGTTTTGCGCCGCGAGGAGGCGGTCCTCGAACCCGCCCGTCTGGGTGTTACCCGTAAGCAGCGGTGCCCCGAGCGCCAGCATCGCGGCCAGCCATTTCGCGCGGATCATCGTGCCATTTCCCGGACCATGCCGGGAGTCTGTGGCAGGGCGGGGTTGGTGGAGCGTTGCGAAGGTTGGTTATGAGATCGTCCACCATCACCGCGGAAGGATCAGGCGATGATGGCAACCGGATCGCGCCGCTTCACCTGATCGAACAACAATCGCGCGAAATCGGGCGGAATGCCGACGCAGCCGTGCGTCGCGCGACCGTATTTCACGTTGCTGGCGTGGATCGCGACACCGTCGCCGGTCAGGCGCAGCATGAAGGGCATCTCGGCATCGTATAGCGACGATTGATGCTCGCGGTGTTTCTCCAGGATCGAGAAAACCCCATGCGGTGTCGGCTTGCCGTCGGTGCCGTAGAGGATCACCGCCGAGCCGATCTCATGTCCGGCGCGGAACAGCGACAGCGTCTGCTTGCCAAGATCGATCCGAACCCACGTCGGCCCCGCCGGCACGCCGGCATCGTCCCAGCGATAGTCGCCATAATGTAGCGGACGGTCCACATTGAGCAGGCTGCGGACGACTTCTTTTCGACCATTCGGTAGGGTCAGGACCGGGAGCCGGTCGGCCGGATAGACGATACGGTTAGAAGGTGCGGGTTTCTTGACCTGCATTGCGGGCGTCGGCGGCTGCCATGCGAGCCTCGCCCCCAGGCCGATACCGACGCCGCCCATCATCAGCAGCGCGGCCAGCGCCCAGCCACGCATAGCTTAGCTGATCGAGGATCGGCGGGCGGCCTTTGCCATCGCAGGCACAAAATTCGCGCGGCGGCGGACACGCAGCGTGCCACCGATAAAGCCGAAGCCGAACAGCATCATGAACCAGGTCTCGGGTTCGGGCACTGCGGATACAACCGGCGGGTTGGTCGGGGTGACAACGACGGGGGGCGTCGGAGTCGTGCCACCCCCGCCACCGCCGCCACCCGTGGAGCCGCCGCCGGGATTGGGCGTCACAACGATGCCGCCAGGCGTACCGATGAAACCACCGACAAGGGGTACAAGTGCGGGAGTACCGGCCGGGGTCGCTGCGTCGGTCACGGCATCGGCAACAGTGTCATTCAGCGGACCCGGAGCCGCGCCAGGAGCGCCGCCGCCCAAGCCCGGTCCCGCGAAACGGTCCAGCGGGCGAGTCAGCGCGTTCGCCAATGTCCGTTCCTCGGGCGTACTTTTGCGCAGCTTGGTCTGGGTCAAGGCACCTTCGGGTCGAGCGCCGGGCGAGCGTGCCGCCAGCACCGACAGCGGATCGGCAAAAGCCGCCATGACCGCGCTGCTGCCAACACCGCCTGTAGCGATGCCGACCCCCGCGATCGTGCCAACCGCTGCCGCCGGCAGCAGCGCCCAGCGCATTGCGTGACCGATCGCCCCCATCAGCCACGCCGGGCCGGTGGTGGTGATCGCGGACTGATCTGATTTCCCCATCATCATGAAACGGTCATAGTCCGAATATGGTTGCGCCGTCCGCAGACAATAAAAAGGTTAATTACTTAACGCCGTCATGAATTAGCACACAAGATGCCAATTAACGATGGTCGTTCATCGCATTAAGGTGCGCCGAGGCGCGGCTGGTCGCAAAACTATCAACGATCAAGCGCCGTCTTCGACCCGGCCCTTCGCAGCCGAGCGGACGCCATGGTTAGCCGTCTCATATGAAAAGAGGTTGCCGGGCGTCCGAAGACGACCCGACAACCCCCAAACATGGTCAGCGGCCGGAGAGCTCCAGCCCGGGAAACCATGCAACTATCAATCGAAACACCGCACCGTTGCGGGGCAGACCCCCAGCGCGGCCGCGTCGATCAGAAGCGCGCGCCCCGAACGAACTGAACCGACCCCATTGCTGAACCATGAGACATCGGATCACCTCCTTTCGCTTGTTGATTGCCAAGTTGCGAACCGTCACCGGTCGCATCCGGAATGTGCGCACGGGCGTAGCACTTTGCAAGCGGATTTGCTTAGGGTTTACCGACAATCTTCGACGACGCGTCCGATCTCCGCCCAGACCGGCAATGCCAGTGGCGGTGTGCCTTCCTGCTCCAGCGCGAACCTGCCCCGGCTGAACGCCATCGCGTCCAGCAGTGGATCGGTCGCGGTCAGCATGGCGGCGGCGTAGGGCGGCGCGCCGCCGGTTGCCCCGGTCGGCAGCGTGCGGGTCGTGCTGCTGGTCCGGATAGTGATCGGGCTGGTCGCGATGCCGGCGCGGGACAAGATCAGTCGGCGGTTGGGGAGGTCGCAGCGCAGCACCGCGAGTGCATCGCTGCCCGCCTGCCCGAACGATGCGGTCGAGCCGCGCTCGTCACGTGCATAGGCCCAGGTGCCGGCGGTTGCCGGCCGGTCGCGCCAGTCGGCGGCGATCGGCAATTGTGGCGGGATGGGTGCGGGTCGCGGGGCGGGTGGGGGGGGGCGGCTCCCCACCGGCCGGGGGGGCGTCGGCACGCACCCTGCGGCAATGAGGAGAACAATCAGGAAACGGAAATGGCGCATGGCCATAGGGGTTAGGCTCGCCGCGCCGCGCGCTCAACCGATGTGTGGCGGAACCGGCGGGGCGGGACGCTGGTTGGACGCGAAAAGGAGATGAATTGCATGACGACCCTGACCTCCCTACCGACGCCGCTTATTCGCGCTACCAATGTCACGGAACCGCGCGTCGAAACACGGGACGGTGGCGCGGTGGGCACGGTCCACGCCTTTCTGATCGATAAGGCGTCCGGCCGCGCCGACTTTGCGGTGCTGAGCCTTGGCGGATTTCTGGGGATGGGCAAGAGCTTCTATCCGGTTCCCTTCGCGCAACTGGACTTCGATCCCGTGCGAGATGTCTATGTTGCCATGCTCGACCGTAAGCAACTGGAGGGTGGCCCAAGCTGGGCGAACAACCCGCCGACCTTTGATCAACCCTATGCCGACCGCGTCGCCAGCTACTACGGCCGTTGAGGAGACGACATGACCGACAAGCCGAACGCACCGCAGGAAATCGTCGAGGATCTGCTCACCGACCCCGATGCCGACGCCGATCGCTCGCCACCGCCCGCTCCGCCCCAGACGATCGGCAACGAGCCGAGCAAGGATCGACCCGATCGATAGACCGCCAATCGTCATTCACGCTACATTGCGAGACATTGGTGCAGCGCGGCGCGTTGCTTTACGGCCCCGTGACACCCATATGATCGACATCGCGTCGACCTTTCGCGACCCGTTTAGGAGATCGCCATGTCACGCGCCATCAACGTCAATGCCACCAATGCCGAAGTGTCCGCCATGTGCGCCAAGCATAAGACCACGATCAGCGCGATCGAGGCGCTGCCTTCGGGCGGTACGCGCGTGGTGATGATGAACGCCGATGACGCCGCTGTGATCGCCAAGGCCTTCAAGTCGAAGATTCTTGCGACGGATACCAAGCGCACGCCGCTGACGACGCGCTGGCGGTAACGTACGGCGGGTTTACGCCCGCCGCTTCCCGGCCCTGATCGCCTGGCTTTTGCCATAGCGAGTTTTGCGCGTTCCCGGCTTGCCCTCGTTGGAGCGGCCCATCATCGGCGCCTTTTGCTGGTCGACCGGCAGGCCTAGTTCGTCGTTTTCGAGCTGGCGGATCTCGTCCCGCAGACGGCCTGCCTCCTCGAATTCCAGGTCCGACGCGGCCTTGCGCATCTTCTTCTCCAAGTCCTCGATATAGGCGCGCAGATTGTGGCCGACCATGTGCGGACGGTCATCGTCGATCGGGATCGTGACCTGATCGCCAGAAGCGACATGCGCAATGATGTCGCCGATGTTACGGCGGATCGTCGTCGGCGTGATGTTATGCAGGACGTTATATTCTTCCTGCTTCTCTCGCCGGCGCGAGGTCTCGTTCATTGCCCGCTCCATTGAGCCGGTGATGCGATCGGCGTAGAGGATGACGCGGCCATCGACGTTGCGGGCGGCGCGGCCGATCGTCTGGATCAGCGAAGTTTCGGAGCGCAGGAAGCCCTCCTTGTCCGCATCCAGGATCGCGACCAGCCCGCATTCGGGAATGTCGAGCCCCTCGCGCAGCAGGTTGATGCCGATCAGCACGTCGTAAACACCCAGCCGCAGGTCGCGGATCAACTCGATCCGCTCCAGCGTCTCGACATCGCTGTGCATGTAGCGGACCTTGATCCCCGCCTCGTGCATATACTCGGTCAAATCCTCCGCCATCCGCTTCGTCAGCGTCGTGACAAGCGTGCGATAGCCCTGCTCGGTGGTCTTGCGGCATTCGACAATCAGATCCTGGACCTGCTCTTCGACCGGCTTGATCTCTACCGGCGGGTCGATCAGCCCGGTGGGGCGGATAACCTGTTCGGCGAAGACGCCGCCGGTCTGCTCCATCTCCCAATGGCCCGGCGTCGCCGAGACGCTGATCGTCTGCGGCCGCATCGCGTCCCATTCGTTGAAGCGCAGCGGCCGATTGTCGATGCATGACGGAAGGCGGAAGCCGTATTCGGCCAGCGTGATTTTCCGCCGATGATCGCCACGCGCCATGCCGCCGACCTGGGGCACGGTGACATGACTCTCGTCGACGAACAGCAGCGAGTTTTCCGGTAGGTACTCGAACAACGTCGGCGGCGGCTCGCCGGGGAGGCGGCCGGTCAGGAAGCGGCTGTAATTCTCGATGCCGTTGCAGCTGCCGGTCGCCGCGATCATCTCGAGATCATAGGCGGTGCGCTGCTCCAACCGCTGATGTTCGATCAGCTTGCCTTCCGCCTCCAGCTCCTTAAGCCGCTCGGCAAGCTCGTGCTTGATCGCCTCGGTCGCCTGTTTCATCGTCGGGCCGGGCGTGACGTAATGGCTGTTGGCATAGACGCGGACGCTGTTGAGCGTCGCAATCTTCCTGCCGGTCAGCGGATCGAACTCGACGATCTCCTCGATGTCATCGCCAAAGAACGAAACCCGCCACGCTGCGTCTTCGTAGTGCGAGGGATAGATTTCCAGCGTGTCGCCCTTCACGCGGAAATTGCCGCGCTGGAAACTGGCGTCGTTGCGCTTGTACTGGAGCGCGACGAGCTTGCGGACGATCTCGCGCTGATCGACCGACTGGCCCTTCTTCAGGTCGAAGATCATCGCGCTGTACGTTTCGACGGAGCCGATGCCGTAAATGCACGACACCGACGCGACGATGATGACGTCGTCGCGCTCGAGCAGTGACCGGGTTGCCGAATGGCGCATCCGGTCGATGCCTTCGTTCACCGAGCTTTCCTTCTCGATGTAGGTGTCCGATCGGGGGACGTACGCTTCGGGCTGGTAATAGTCGTAGTAGCTGACGAAATACTCCACCGCATTGTCGGGGAAGAAGCTCTTGAATTCGCCATAAAGCTGCGCCGCAAGGATCTTGTTCGGTGCAAGGATGAGCGCTGGCCTTTGCAGCGACTCAATGACCTTGGCGACGGTGAAGGTCTTTCCCGACCCCGTGACACCAAGCAATACCTGATTTTTTTCGCCCGTAAGCGCGGTCTCCACCAATTCCTTGATGGCCGTAGGCTGGTCACCAGCCGGCGAATAATCCGAAACGACGCGGAATGGCCTGCCGCCTTCCAACTTGGGTGGCCGTTCGGGACGGTGGGGGGTGAAGGTGCCAACGGTATCGGGTTCTTCGAGCCCACGGCGAATGACGAGTCCCTCAGTCATGCGCCTTGCGCTTCCGCGCGCGGGAAGACGGTTTTGCAAAGATGTGGACTGTCCATGTTCGCTATATGTGCTTTTGACTCGGCAAGGGCAAGGGGCGTGCGGTGGATTGCCAAAGCGGGCAATGAATTTACTTTCCTACATGGCTGTAATTTGATTTAGTCGGTTTCAGGACATGGTTTTCGGGCGCGGTTTATGGACGGATCGACAATATTGCAGCCACATTGCGGGCAAATGCGTGCCGGCAGAATATCAGCGGCCAAACCGCGTGTTATATGGGGAACCCGGACTTGTTTTGGTGTGACCTTAGTGTGACTTTAGCCACGTTTGCGGTCATTGCTGTTGCCTTTTTCGAAGGGCAGCGACACAAGACGCCGCAGACACACAAAGCGAGAGGTTATTCGATGCGTAAATTCGTTCTCATGGGCGCTGCAGCGCTGGCATTGTCCGCCTGTTCTGAAAAGGGTGCGGACGTCGACGGTGATGGCAAGATCACCAATGCCGAGGCCGCAACCGAAATGGCAAAAGGCGGCGCGATGGAAATGAAGCCCGGCCTGTGGGAAGTAAAAATTGCTTTCAGCAAGATTGAGGCGCCTGGAGCGCCCGCAGCGATGCAGGACAAGATGAAGGCGCAACTGGGCAAGGGCATGACTCAGCGCAGCTGCCTGACCAAGGAACAGGTCGACAAGCCCGGAATGGAATTTTTTGGCGCACCGGCTGAAGCCAATTGCAATTTCGAGGAACTTGATCGTTCGACGGGCGGTGTGAAGATGAGCATGACCTGCAAGCCAAATGGCGCGCTTGTGATGAAGAGCAAGATGGACGGCAAATTTGCTGCCGAATCCTACACGCTCAATATCGAGCAAAACACCGAAGGCGCGCCAATGGGTGCCATCAAGATGACTGGCAAAATCGAGGGCAAACGTATCGGAGATTGCCCGGTATGAAACCCGCCTGTCTGAAATCAGTGACCAAATGGACGGCAGGTCCGGCGATGGCCATACTTGCACTTGCGGGATGCGCAGACAGCAGCGCGGACAAGGATGGCAATGGCATCATCGACAGCGAAGAGCGTGCTGCGGAAATGGATTATGATGCCTTCATCCCGATGAAGGCCGGGCTTTGGGAAACAAAGTTTGTCTTTGACGACATCAATGTGCCGACCCTGGGCAAGTCCCAGAAGAAGCAGATCATGGACGAAGTGGCCAAAAGCGCATCGAGCAAAAGCTGTCTTACCGCGGCCGAAGCGCAGAAGCCCGGCGCCGATTTCTTTGGTGGCGATGGCGCGGAAAAATGCGTGTACAAGGCGTTCGATGTTTCTGGCCAGAATGTAAAAATGAAACTGTCCTGCGGAATGGATGGCATGGGTAGCGTCGATATGGAGCTTGCGGGCGTCATGGGTGAAACCGAATTCAATTATGACAGCAAGGTCGATGTGCGCCTGCCAATGGTTGGCAAGGTCGCAATGCGCGGCAAGGCGACGGGCAAATATGTAGGTGCATGTCCGGCCTCATGACCCGGCGGCGCGGCCTTTGGATAGCCGCGATGACAATCGCGGCGACGCTGCTTTCCGGTTGCGCGGCAACCACGCGGCCTGACCAGATAGCAGCTGCGCCAGCGATGATCCGTCCGGCTGTGGTGAAAGTCGATTTCACGGCCAACAGCATTGAACCATCCAAGGTAGAGGGCAATGCTGGCGTTGCGGGGCGGGCAGTCACCATAGATGACCCGGCCCGAGTCGCCTCGATATCCAAGATGGTCGTGGCGATCGCGGTCATGCGGCTGGTGGAGCAGGGCAAGCTTGATCTCGACCGCGACGTCAGTGCGTATCTCGGCTGGCAAGTGCGCAACCCCGCCTTTCCGGATGCTCCTATTTCCTTACGTCACCTGCTGTCGCACCAAGCGGGCCTGCGCGACAAGATTGACTATATCGTGCCGCTTGACGGTAACTTGGCCAAGGTGCTTGGCAACCCATTGGCATGGGACGAGGTGCATCCGCCCGGCACCTATTTTTCCTACGCCAATATCAACTCGCCGCTGATCGCAGCGGTGATGGAAGGCGCAACCGGCGAACGTTTTGACCGGCTGATGGCGCGCCTGGTACTGACCCCGCTTGGGCTTGATGCCTGCTATAATTGGGGGGCTGGCTGTAGCAATGGCCGCCGCGCCCAAGCTGTTACTTTGCTTCGGCCTAATGGCGATCTCGCGCGCGATGCGGCAATGAAGGGTCCGGACCCTTGTGCGGTATATCCTGCAAGCGACGGCAGCTGCGACGTCGAAAAGCTCTATCGGCTTGGCCGCAACGGATCAGCCTTCAGCCCGCAGGGTGGCCTGCGCATCTCGGCGCGGGATCTTGCGAAAATCGGACAAGTGATGCTGCGCAACGGAGCGCCTTTATTGTCACCCAAAAGCTTTGCCGAAATGACGGGCCCGGTCTGGACATTTGACGGCAGTAATGGCGATGATGACAAGGGATATTTCACTGCTTACGGCCTTGGTGTGCACTGGCTGGTGGATGCTGAAGGCAATCGTTGGTTCGGCCATGTGGGCGAGGCGTATTCGCTCCGCGCGGGTTTCTGGATAAACCCTGCGGAGGGCAAAGGATTTTATCGATATGTCACTATGGTGGATGAATTTTCGCCGGTCGGACATTGTTTTGACCGATGCCCATAAAGGCGTAAAGACCAGATAACAGGAATGATAAGATAGCAGGGGGGAAAGACCATGATGAGCAAGATGATTTCCGGTGCATTATTGGCGAGCGCAATGGCCGCGACACCGGTCGCAGCGCAGCCCGATTACACCGCGTCCGTGAAGGCCGATTATGACAAATCGCTTGCGACATTGTGGGATCATTTTCACCGCAACCCGGAATTGTCGTTCCGCGAATATAAGACCGCTGCGCGCATGGCCGAAGAGCTGCGCGCCGTGCCGGGGATGGTTGTGACCGAGAAGGTTGGGGGAACCGGCGTTGTTGGCATGTTGAAAAACGGCGACGGGCCAGTTGTCCTCATCCGCGCGGATATGGATGGCTTGCCCGTGCAGGAACGCACGGGTCTGGTTAATGCGTCGACGGTGAAGCAGGTTGGGGTGGATGGCCTCGAAATGCCCGTCATGCATGCATGCGGCCATGATGTGCACATCACGTCGATGGTCGGGACGGCACGACAAATGGCACGCATGAAGGACCGTTGGAAGGGCACGATCCTGTTCATTGTCCAGCCAGCCGAGGAACGCGTTGGCGGTGCAAAGGCGATGATCAAGGATGGCCTGTATACCCGTTTTCCAAAGCCTGATTATGCCTTGGCCTTCCATGTCGCAGCCGAATTGGAAACCGGAAAGATTGCAGCTTCCGAAGCCATTCAATATTCCTCCGCCGACAGCGTCGATATCCGCGTTCCCGGGATCGCCACGCATGGCGCGGCGCCACAACTCGGCCGTGACCCAGTGTATATCGCATCCCAAATCGTCGTTGGCTTGCAGTCGATCATCAGCCGAGAAAAGGGACCATTGGACCCTGGCGTCATTACGGTTGGTGCCTTTCATGCTGGCACCAAGCACAACATCATTTCCGAATATGCCGACCTTCAGGTGACCGTTCGTGCCAACAGCCAGGCGGTGCGCGATCAGCTGATCGCCTCGATTGAACGCATGGCAAAAGGCATTGGCGCAGCCAATGGCTTGCCAGCCGACAAGCTGCCCATCGTCACCGTGAGTGAAAGCACGCCCGTCACCGTCAACGACGCTGTGCTCGCACGGCGGCTGAACAATGCAATTGGCAATGCGCTGGGCAAGGACGTCGTTGTGCCATTCCGTCAGAGCAATATGGGCGCCGAGGATTTCGCGTTCTTCGTGGATCAGCAATATGGAATTCCGGGCTATTATTTCGCCGTTGGCGGGACAAAGCCCGAATGGGGGGCTGCTGCGAAAAACGGCGGAACGCCTGTCGCAGGCCATCATTCGCCCTTGTTCAAGATCGATCCGGAACCTTCGGTTCGGCTGGGGATTGAGGCAATGACTGCGGCGGCGCTTGATTTGCTTGGCCCGAAAAAGGGCTGATTGGATACGGGCCACTTGGTTTCAATGGCGCGTGATAGGACATCGGCTATGGCCAGAAAAATACGCGATCATTACGAGGCCGACGAAGAAGCGGCCGCGCCGGAGGTGCAGTGCTGGCTATGTTCCCGCCCAATGGGGGACGTAACCGAATGGCATCATCCCGTACCCAAAAGCCGGGGCGGAAAGGAGCGTCAGCCAGTGCATCCCATTTGCCACCGGACGATTCACGCCAATTTCACGAACAGCGATCTGGAAAAGCGCTTTTCCACGCGTGAAGCACTGCTCGCGCATGACGAAATAGGGCGGTTTGTCGATTGGATTGCCAACAAACCGCCCAACTTTAATGCCCCGACCAAAGAGCGGCGCTAAGGCCTTATCCGCGATCGAAGAAGTCAACCGCGCCGGTATCGAGATCATAATAGGCACCGACCACTTTGACTTTCCCCGCCTTCACTGGCGCGGCAATGATCGGATCGGATGTTTCGCGCAGACCCCGCACGACATGGCGGACGTTCATGTGGATGGCGTGGTCGACGAGATCGGTTTTGGTTCCCAGCGATGCTCTTGCATCAATCACCGCCGGCAAGATTGGCTGCACCATGCGGGTGAGTGATGGCGGCAGCTGGCTATTGTCCGTAACAAGCTTGGTGGCCGCATCGACAGCGCCGCAGCGTTCATGGCCAAGCACGACGATCAATGGCGTACCGAGCGCCGCGATAGCATATGCGATGGAGCCATAGCCCGCATCATCAACATAATTGCCAGCGGTGCGCACGATGAACAGCTCGCCCAGGCCACCGCCGAAAAGATGCTCGGGGCCGACGCGCGAGTCTGCGCAGCCGACGAGAACCGCAAAGGGTGCCTGGCTCTTGGCGATCTCGAGCCGTCTTTTGGTTGAGATATCCGCTACGGGATTCTGGTCAGCCACAAAACGGCGATTACCGTCGATCAGCCTGGCCAGCGCCTGGTCCGGAGTCATCGACAGCTTTGCCGGAGCGGCGTTGCTATCTGCCGTCGCGGCCATCGCTGGGCCGTGCGCTGCGACCATTGCGGCGCCAGCAGTCATGGCCGTCAAACCCAGTAAAGTGCGACGGTCCGTCACGGGCAATTCAACTTTCATTTGTCGTTCTCCTGTTAGTTATGTGGGATTGAGTTGGGGGCAGGAAGGGCATCTCCACGTGTCTTCCAGAGCGAAAAGCCGATGCCGCCCAAGATGAGTGCGAAGGTTACGCCAAGGCTCAGCACTGGCGGAAACTTGCCGCCATCCATGAGGAAGTCCGATACGAAGATTTTCGAACCGATGAAAACCAGCACCAACGCCAAGGCATATTTCAGATAATGGAAGCGATGGACCATCGCCGCCAGCGCGAAATACAAGGCACGCAGGCCCAAAATTGCCATGATGTTTGACGTGTAGACAATGAACGTATCGGTCGTGATCGCAAAGATCGCTGGCACCGAGTCTACCGCAAAAACGAGGTCGGCAAGGTTGATCACAACCAAGGCGAGAAACAGGGGCGTTGCAGCCCGGACCATCTTGCCGGTTTTTTCGTCCGGAACTTTTACAAAGAACTTCTCGTCATGCAGCTCCTTCGTCACCCGCATATGGGTCGAAATATATTTGACCACCGGGTTGTTCGCGACATCCATTTCAGAATCGCCGCTGAACAGCATCTTGATGCCTGTCCCGATGAGGAAGGCCGCGAAAATATACAGCGTCCAATAATATTCCTGCACAATGGCTGCGCCCGCCGCGATCATCAGGCCGCGCAAGATGATGACGGCGATGATGCCCCAAAGCAGCGCGCGATATTGATATTTGCGCGGTATAGCAAAGAAGGTGAAGATCAGGCTGATGACAAACACATTGTCGATCGACAGCGCCTTTTCGATGAAAAAGCCGGTATAATATTTCATGCCCAGATCGGCGCCCTTTTGGTACCAGACCCAAAGGCCAAACAGCATTGCGATGCTGATGTAGAACGCAGACAGCTTCAGGCTTTCGGCGATCCCCATTTCCTTGTCTTCCTTGTGCAGGATGCCAAGGTCAAAGGCGGTGAGTGCGACGACGAGGCCAATGAAGGCCAGCCAGAACCAGACGGGCGTTCCCAGCCAGTCCATCGTTAAAAATTCCATGAAAACATTTCCTGTTGCAGACAGCCAGAAACACCGCACGGACTTGCGCCGCGCAGTGTTCGTGTTGAAAAATTAGATTTTGTGAAGCCGCGTGGCGCGTCCGAGCGGCGCACTGGCCTTGTTCTCCAGCCGGTCCTTGATGGCCAGCTTAAGCCGCTTCAGCCTTTGAATCCGGAATATATCAGGCCAGCGGCGGCTGATCTCAGCGCGTAGTTCGCGGTCGATTTTCTGGTGATATTGTAGCAAGCGAAACGACGAAAGTGTCATAACATCATCCTCAATGAACATAGTTTAAGTTCAATCGGATGTTCCGGCCGAGGCCTGGCGTATTTCGGGGGTATTTGAAGACCGCCTGACCAATGCACCGGAAGCATCCGATGCGGCCGACATCACGTTCCTTCCGAAGAAGCGAGCGTCAGAGGGGCCCGGTCCGCCCAGATTTTATGGAGCGATTCGGTCCGAATTGCAAGCGGGTTTGCGCCAATGCCCTTCGCTTGGTCGCTTCAATCCCTCAAAAGGTCGTTAATTGCTGTCTTTGCGCGGGTCTGCGCATCAACGCGCTTGACGATGACGGCGCAGGACAAGTTGGGACCGGGACTGCCGTCCGGCAATGCTTTGCCGGGGATCGATCCGGGTACGACCACTGAATAAGCAGGGACGCGGCCTACGAAAATTTCGCCGGTCGTACGGTCGATGATTTTGCTTGTTGAGCTGATAAAGACGCCCATCGACAGGACTGCACCTTCTTCTACGATGACGCCTTCCACAACTTCGGACCGGGCACCGATGAAACAATTGTCTTCAATGATAACGGGGCCCGCCTGAAGCGGTTCCAGTACGCCCCCAATGCCAACGCCGCCCGACAGATGTACATTTTTGCCAATTTGTGCGCAGCTTCCCACGGTTGCCCATGTGTCAACCATGCTGCCGTCATCTACGCGAGCGCCAATGTTGACAAAGCTTGGCATCAGCACGACGTTTTTGCCGACGTAGCTGCCCTGACGCGCCACAGCGCCGGGGACTACGCGGAAAGCTGCATTGCGAAAGCGTTCCGCATCCCAGCCTGTGAATTTGGATGGCACCTTGTCATAGGCGGGCGCGCCGGATGCGCCACCTTCGACCAACACATTATCGTTGAGCCGAAAAGACAAGAGAACCGCCTTTTTCAGCCACTGATGAACTTCCCAGACGCCGTTGCGCTTTTCGGCAACACGAAACGAACCATCGTCTAGCCCGGCCAAAGCGGCGCGGACGGAATCGCGGACTTTCCCCTGCGTCGCGCTGGAAACAGCGTCGCGGTCGTCCCACGCGGCATCAATGATGTTGGCAAGCTGGTCAGTCATATCGTGCTTTCAATGGCGTGAATGGAAGAAAGCCAAGCGGTTAGATCAGCTATCTCGTGGTCGATATAATGTTCACTTTTGCTGCTATCAGCTTCAGTGTCATGATTCACCCAAATTGTTGTCATGTTCAGGGCTTTTGCGGGAGCAAGATTATGCGCAGAATCCTCGACAAAAAGTGCGCGGGCAGGATTGATCCGGAGTTGTTCGCACAGCGCGTCATAACTGGCTGGGGTTGGCTTTGGCAAATGCTGCATCCGGTGGATATCGAAAACATCTTCAAACAGACTTTCCAGTTCCAAAGCCGCCAGCACCCGCGCAGCATAGGGTGCATCGGCGTTGGTGAAGATAAGTTTCCTGCCCGGTAGTGCCGATATATGACGGCGCAAGTCGGGCGCAGGCTGCAAAAGACTCATGTCAACATCATGGACGAAATCGAGATAGCCGACCGGGTCTACATCATGTTCGGCCATTAACCCGCCAAGTGTGGTGCCATATTTCTTCCAGTAATTGTGTCGAATCTCATGTGCCTCTTTCGATCCGATGTTGAAATATCCCTCAACAAACAAGGCAATCCGGTCCCGGACCTGCGCCATGATGTTGGCTTCCGGCCCGTACAAGGTCAGGTCAAGATCGAAGATCCAGGTGTCGACATCGGCAAATGGTGATTTCATCGCTGGCGCCTAACAAGAAGCAGTGCAATTCTCAACGCGGATGTTAAGAATAGCGAAAGTGAATCTCGATTACAGGGTTGATCATCGCTGGTCAAAGGTCGCACCATGAATGTTTCAAAAGTTGATTGTAAGCTCGCGATCGGTAGTTCGGTTGTTTTTGCTCTCACGCTGACTGCATGTGGCGGCGGCGGGGGTGTAAACTCGACGCCGCCCGCTGCTTCTCCCCCCCCCGTTGTTGCACCCCCTCCGCCACCGCCGCCGCCTCCACCGCCAACAACAGGCTTTGCGACGGCTGAATTTAACCGGTCTGACGGTCCCGGATTTCATGGTGCCATAACCGCTTATCAGGCTGGGGCTACCGGCCGGGGCGTGACCGTAGGCGTGATCGATTCTGGTATCGATCCCACCAGCCATGAATTTTCTGGCCGAATTCATGCACAATCAGGCGATGTTACAGGTGCGGGCAGGGCCCTTGGCGATGATGACGGGCATGGCACCGAAGTCACCCGCGTCATTGCTGCCGCAAAAGACGATCGCGACGTGCACGGGATCGCGTATAGTGCGACCATATTGGCTTTGCGCGCCGATCAAGCGGGAAGTTGCACTACCCCGGCGCCAGGTGAGGACGAAGCTTCCTGTTCATTCTTTGATTCGGCGATCGCGGCAGGCGTCAACCGGGCAGTCGACAATGGCGCGCGGGTGATCAATATCTCGCTTGGCGGTGCAGGCGCTGCAAACACTGCACTTCGCGCCGCGATCAATCGTGCGACCGCTGCAGGCATTATCATTGTCGTGTCGGCGGGCAACGAAGGTAATGACGCAGCGCCAAAATTTGATCCCAACAACCCGAGCCCATTTGCTCAGGCGCTGGCGGCAAGCGGCAACGGCTTGGTGATCGTTGCGACCTCAGTTGATGAAAATGGCGTGATATCGAATTTTAGCAACAAGGCCGGCATTTTGCAGGGGAATGTTCTTTCGGCCCTGGGACAATCGATTTGCTGCCAATATCAGAATGATACCATCTACCGCTTCGACCAAAATGGGCAGACCTTCGTGCGGGTATTCAATGGTACATCTTTCTCTGCGCCGCAGATTGCGGGCGCAGTCGCCTTGCTTGCGCAAGCTTTTCCAAGCCTGACGGGCGCGCAGATTGTGAACCTGCTTCTGACGTCTGCACGCGATGCCGGGGATCCGGGGACTGACGCGATTTATGGACGCGGCATATTGGACATTGCACGCGCCTTTGCGCCCTCGGGAACAACGACTCTCTCAGGCACAACAACCGTTGTGGCGCTTGGCGGCAATGGCGGGACAACATCCGGACCGATGGGCGATGTCGCTATGTCGAACCAACCGTTGAATGCGGTGATTCTCGATAGCTATGGACGCGCTTATGATATCGACCTTGCACATGGGTTGAATGCGACAGCCCCGCGCCTCAAACTAACCCCTGCTCTCGTCAACCAAGGCCGATCGGTTAGCATGGCGCAAGGCACGACCGAGATTGCTTTTTCGATAAGTGCCGAGGACAGCAGCAATGCGCAACTTGCGCCATTGAACTTATCCTCTGGTGAACAGAGCAAGGCACGCATTCTCGCGGGCCGAGTGAGCGCTGCGATTTCGCGCGATACGCGGTTTAGCCTTGGCATCCGTCAGGCTGCGGCGGGCCAGGTTGCCGCGCTGCAGGGCATGCCGACAGGCGCATTTCTCACTGCGACGGATGCGCGCATGGATAATGGTTTTGAACGTGCGCCGGGTCAGTCCTTCGCGTTGCGACACACGCTTGGCACCGTTGGAATTACCGGCAGTGTCGAGGCTGGCGAAGCGCGATTATTCGAGCGCAGAGGAGCGGCATTTGCGCGCAATATGCAAAGCCGATATCCTTATGCGCTCGTTGGCGTCGGTTTGGACCGTAATATTGGCCCTGCCAAGTTTGCTTTGGGCGCGAGCTGGTTGCGCGAGGACGAAACCGTTCTTGGCGCTCGATTTGCAAATTTCATCGGCCAAAATGGTGCGCGCAGTGTGTTTTTGGATGGGCGTGGGGATCTGGCGTTGCTTGGCTTATGGTCGCTGGGTGCAAGCTGGCGGCAGGGTTGGACCTACGCCAACGCCGGTGCCGCGCTGACTGGCCAAAGCGTGCTGCATAGCAACGCCTTTTCGCTGGATTTATCCCGCAGTAGCCTTTTTGCGCACAACGACCGCCTTGCGTTCCGTATTGCGCAGCCATTGCGTGTCACGCGCGGTGGGCTCTCGCTCAACCTGCCTGTTGCTTATGACTATGCCACTGGCGCAACGAGCTTTGGTACCCGCCAGCTTTCCCTTGCGCCCAAGGGGCAGGAAATTGCCAGCGAGGTTGCGTGGACAGTGCCGATGCCGGGCGGGTATTTCTCGTCAAATCTGTTTTGGCGGCAGGAGCCTGGTCATTTCGACAACGCGCCTGACGATTTGGGTGTCGCCTTCCGGCTCCAATTCGATTTTTAAACGGTAAAGCTCTCGCCGCAACCGCAGCTACCTGTTGCATTGGGATTTGTGAAGACAAAGCCAGCCGCAAATTCATCCTCGACCCAGTCCATGACGGAGCCAACGAGATAAAGCACGGACCCGCCGTCGATGTAGAGTACACCGCCCGGGGTTTCGATCTTCTCGTCAAAAGCTACGGCCTCGGTCACATAATCAACCGAATAAGCGAGGCCCGAGCAGCCACGGCGCGGTGTAGACAGCTTTACGCCAATGGCGCCCTCGGGGGCTTTCGACATCAGTTCAGCTATTCTTGCTTCCGATGCAGCAGTAAGTTTTACTGCGGCGGGCCGTGCTCTTGTCTTTAATTCGGTCATAACATTCCAAGCTCCAGACGGGCTTCATCGGTCATATTGGCCGGGCTCCATGCCGGTTCCCACACGAGGTTAACCTCTGCATCGCCGATGCCGGGCACAGCACCCACCCGCATTTCAACTTCGCCGGGCATGGATTCTGCAACCGGACAATGTGGCGTCGTCAGCGTCATCGAAACGACCGCATGGCCGTCATTGATCTCGACATTGTAAATTAGTCCAAGGTCATAAATATTCACCGGAATTTCCGGATCATAAATTTCCTTCAGCGCCGATATGACCGCTTCGTACAAATCACCTTCGGGTTCAGTTTGCGCGGGCGCAGCTGGCTTTTGCGCAAGGAAGCCTTCCAGATAATCTTTTTTGCGCTCCAAGGTTTCCGTCGCGCTCTCAACCCGCGCCTTAGGCGGTTTTTCGACACTATCGACTTCTTCTATACGGATGTTCTCGTTCATCCAAAAATCCTCTTCACCCGTTCAAGCCCGCGCACGAGCGCTGCGACATCATTTTCGTCATTGTAAATCCCAAAGCTCGCCCGCGCAGTTGCGGGCAAGCCCAAATGGTCCATCAACGGCTGTGCGCAATGGTGCCCAGCACGAATGGCGACGTTCTCTTCGTCCAATATGGTGCCGATGTCATGGGGATGTACCCCCTCCATCGAGAAAGAGACAATGCCGGCCGAGTTTTCCGGGCCATATAAAGTGATCGAATTGACCGCCCGCAACGCATCGCGCGTTTGTGCGGCAAGCGCGCTCTCATGCGCAAAGATCGCCTCAGGACCAAAGCTGTCAATAAAGTCGATGGCAGCATGGAGCCCGATCACTTCAATGATCATCGGTGTTCCTGCCTCAAAGCGCGAAGGCGCAGGCGCATAAGTCGTTTTTTCGAAGGTTACACGATCAATCATCGCGCCGCCGCCCTGCCATGGGGGCATTGCATCGAGCGTTTCGGCTTTCGCCCAAAGCACGCCAACGCCAGTCGGGCCATAAAGTTTGTGCCCCGACATCACATAGAAATCGCACGCAAGCGCTGCCATATCCAAAGACATGCGCGGTGCCGCCTGACATCCGTCCAGCAACAATTTTGCACCAACCGCATGCGCGGCGTTCGCCGCGCGACGTGCATCCAATACCGACCCAAGGACATTGGATACATGGGCCAATGCCACCAATTTATGCGCTGGAATCAAATTGGCCTCAAGCCAGTCGAGATCAATTTGACCATCGTCGGTCAACGGACAGACATCGACGTGCGCGCCCACCTTCTCGGCAAGCATCTGCCAGGGTACGATATTGCTGTGATGCTCCAGCTGGCTGAGCATGATGCGGTCGCCAGCCTTCAGATTTGCTGGTCCCCAGCTCTGCGCAACGAGGTTGATGCCTTCGGTTGCGCCACGAACAAAAACAACTTCGTTTGATGAGGTGGCCCCCATGAAACGCGCCACACGATCCCGCGCCGCTTCGAAGGCAATAGTCATGTTCGCCGACCGCGCGTATACGCCGCGATGGACCGTTGCATAGTCGACGCCGCCTGCGCGCATCATCGCATCGAGCACAATTTGGGGCTTTTGCGCGGTCGCAGCGGTATCGAGATAATGCCAGCCATTGGCAAGGCCTGGAAACTGGTCACGCACATGATGTGATACGGTTCCGCCCTCATTTTCCCAACGGCCAACGGCGCGTTCGGTCGGATCCAACGAAAGCGCGGTCACACCAATTCTCCCAATTTCTTCAAAGCTGCGGCGGTCAGCATTTCCTCGTCTGCCGCACCAGCAAACACGCCAGCAACAAAGGCCTGGAGCATGAGCTTTTTCGCGTCTGCAGGGGCAATTCCGCGTGCCTGAAGATAGAAAAGCCCCATTGGGTCAAGCTCGCCGATGGCGCAGCCATGCGCGCATTTGACATCGTCCGCATAGATTTCGAGCTCGGGTTTGGCGTTGGCGGTTGCGCTGCGGTCTAGCAGCATCGCCTTTACGGACTGCACGCTATCGGTCAGCTGCGCATCGCGTGCGACGGCTACCTTGCCGAGATATGTCCCCGTTGCCGTTCCGGCGAGCACTGAGCGCACAATCTGCGAAGATGTCGCGGATGGTTCGACATGGGTAACGGTTGTTACGATTTCCAACGTCTGCGTATTGCCACCAATTTGCACTGCGCCAAGCTTGAAGTCCGCGCCTTCATGTAAGGTAATGTTCAGTTCGACGCGGCCGTAATTGCCGCCAATATTGAGGACGTGGACCGCGGCTGTCGCGCCCTTGCCAATAGCGATATCCAGCTGATGAATGGATCCGGCGTTCTGAACGATTGTCCGCGCAAAAGCGCCGCCTGCAGGCACGATGATACTTTCGGGTGCTGGCAAGGGCCACGCCGCCTCGACAGCGGCAATGTCGCTGTAGCGCCATGCCTCATCGTGGCGCGTGGGGAGGGCAACGGTAGTCATTTGCCTTCTTCCTGAGCGCTGCGCCGTTCCAGAACCAGCGTGTCAATCCGTTCCTGCGACTTTTCGACAATGCATGCCTGCATCACTTGGGTCTTGGGTGGCTTTTCATCGGCGCACAATTGCGCGACGGCGCATGGAATTGCGTCGATGTCGGCGTCACCGCTGCTTCGCGTTATGCGGCATTTGGACAGGACGAGCACACCTTCGCGCTTTTTCGTGATTGCCCTGACTTTCACCGTCCGAAGCTTGCTTGCCAGCACGACAATTTCGTCGTCGACTGCGACGGGACTCGCCAGCAAGAGCGCGGAGAGTATCATGCCGCTACCTCTGCATAGCCATGCGCTTCAAGCTCGAGCGCGAGCTCAGCGCCGCCTGTCCGCGTGATTCGGCCATCGGCGAGGACATGGACAAAATCGGGCTTCACATAGTCGAGCAGGCGCTGATAATGGGTGATGAGCAGAACGGCCTTGTCGGGCTTGCGCATGATGCGGTTGATGCCGTCGCCGACAATGCGCAAGGCATCGATATCGAGGCCGCTGTCTGTCTCATCGAGGATCGCGAGCGCAGGGTCGATGATGCCCATTTGCACCATCTCGTTGCGCTTCTTCTCGCCGCCCGAAAATCCGACATTTACCGGCCG
>JANMJX010000098.1:0-1656 GCA_031371575.1 Sphingomonadales bacterium | reverse complement strand
TGCTGACTTTGGCAGTCATATTAATGCTGTCCGCGTGCGCAGCTATTCCACGCGACCGCAACCGGCCGCCGCCTGTTGTGACCGCAGACCCGCTGGATGGCATGCACAGGGTCGCCTTGCTGTTGCCCATTACCGGGCCTGACGCCGACGTGGGTCAGTCAATTGCCAATGCAACCGCCTTGGCCTTGGCCGATACCAAAGTCACCAACATCCGCATGATTACTTATGATACGGGTCCTGGCGTCGCTGCAGCGACAAAGCGGGCGATAGCCGATGGCAACAAGGTCATTTTGGGCCCGTTGCGTGGCGACAATGTCGTTGAAGCCGCGTCGGTAGCTCGGCCAGCAGGCGTCCCCATCATCAGTTTTTCCAACGATGTAGGCGTTGCCGGGCAGAATGTGTTCCTGTTGGGTCACTTGCCGAACCAGTCGATCGACCGTGTGGTGCGCTATGCAAAGGCGCAAGGGCACACCCGTTTTGCTGGGGTGGTTTCGTCCAATGTCTACGGGCAACGCGCGCAATCCAGCATGACGGCGGCTGTTCGCAGCGCAGGCGGCGTTTTGGTTTCCATTCAGCAATCCGACGGCAGCGCAGCATCGGCGGAGGCTGCAGCGAAGCGATTGGCCCAAATGGGAAATATCGATGCCATTCTGATCGCGGACAGCGGCCGTGCTGCTAATGCAACGGTTCCTGCACTTCGCCGCAACGGAATGCGTACAGCCAAAATACTTGGCACCGACTTGTGGAATATCGACGGATCGCTTGCGGGCAATTCCCCGATGTATGGGGCGTGGTTTGCGAGCGTATCCGACACCTTATATGCGCAATATGCGACGAAATATCGTGCGCGCTTTGGAAAAGTGCCTTTGCGCTTATCAAGCCTTGGCTATGACTCAGTGTTGTTGGTGGCGCGCGTTGCGCGTGACTGGCGTCCCGGAACGAAATTCCCGGTTGGCCAGCTGACCGACCCGCAGGGTTTCATCGGCGTTGATGGCGCGTTCCGTTTCATGGCGAATGGCCTGACCGACCGTATGCTTGAGGTGCAGGAAATTCAGGCAGGCAAGTTCGTCACCATTAGCCCGGCTCCGTCGCAATTCGTTAAATAAGGTTGCGCGTCAGTACCCTCGCCTTTTTGGGGGGTTCTGACCGATTGCTTAATGGTGGCAATGTTCGTTATGCACATGGCCACCACCCATTTTGCGGGCCTTTTCAATTTTCTTCAGGACCATCTGGCGCTTCAGGCGCGACAGGTGGTCGATGAACAATATGCCTTCAAGATGGTCCATCTCGTGCTGCAGGCATGTTGCCATCAGGCCAGTCATGGCCTCTTCATGGACATTTCCATCGAGATCCTGCCAGCGTGCCCGAATTTGCGCCGGACGCTCAACCTCGGCATATTGGTCGGGTACCGACAGGCAGCCTTCATTATACAGACTGTGCTCTTCTGACGGGTCGAGAATTTCAGGGTTCACAAACACGCGTGGATTGCGCACTGGCTCTTCGCCGTCGCGTTCGTCTTCCTGAAGATCAATCACCAGCAACCTTTTGGCCACGCCCACCTGAATGGCCGCAAGGCCGATGCCCGGTGCGGCATACATGGTCTCGATCATATCATCGACCAGCGTTTTCAGATCGTCACCAAAGCTTTCGACCGGT
>JANMJX010000088.1:0-15491 GCA_031371575.1 Sphingomonadales bacterium | reverse complement strand
CGGCATCAAGTGGGCGGTTCACCGCGACAATTCCGCCAAAGGCAGAGACGCTGTCGCATTCAAGCGCCGCACGATAGGCATCAATCAACGTGGCACCCGTTGCCACGCCGCATGGGTTTGCGTGCTTGACGATGACGACGGTTGGCGGACCATCGCGAAACTCCGCAACAAGCTCAAGCGCGGCATCGGCGTCATTATAATTGTTGTAAGACAACTCCTTGCCCTGCACCTGCTCGGCTTGCGCAATGCCCGCAATATGGGGGCCGACGGGCACGTAAAGCGCGGCGCGCTGATGGGGGTTTTCGCCATAACGCAATTCGGCCGTGCGGTTGCCATTGATGGCAAGCATATCAGGGAAAAGCTGTTGCTGGTCCGCAAAGGCAAACCACTGGCTGATCATGCTGTCATAGGCTGCCGTTGCCGAATAGGCCTTTGCCGCACATTTGCGGCGGAAATCATAGCTTGTCTTGCCATCGCTTTCCTCAAGCTCGGCAATCAAATCATCATAATCGGCAGGATCGGTCAGGATCGTAACATAGGCGTGGTTCTTGGCCGCGCTGCGCACCATCGACGGCCCGCCAATATCGATATTCTCGATAATCTCATCACGCGATGCGCCTTTGGCAACGGTCTCGGCAAAGGGATAGAGATTGACGACAACAAGGTCGATTGCGCCGATATGATGCTCAGCCATCGCGGCGGCGTGTTCCGGATTATCGCGCACTGCGAGAAGCCCGCCATGGACCATCGGGTGCAGCGTCTTGACCCGTCCGTCCATCATTTCCGGAAAGCCGGTAAGCTCGCTGATGTCCTTGACGGCAAGGCCCGCGGCGCGGAGCGTCTTCGCGGTACCGCCAGTCGACACGAGTTCCACATGCCGCGCTGCCAGCGCATGGCCAAGTTCAACCAAGCCGGATTTGTCGGACACCGACAATAAGGCCCGTTTAATAACGACATCTTGCATAAATTTATCCTAAATGGCGCAGCTGCCAGCTGATGTTGAGGCCGCCTTTACCAGCGTCGGCGGCGATCACAAGTTGCTGCGTTGGGTGCGGGCGGCCATTTTGATCGACCCAAAGACTTTCATCGAAAGACAAAACGCCTCCCGCGGCGACAAAGGCCCAGTTGCTGCCGTCCCCCATACGGAGCAGCGCCATCTGTGGATTGTCCGACGCAACAATTTCGATATCCGGTCCAAGGTGGAAACGCACGTGGACGGGCACATTGTCCTTCGGCCGTGTCTGCGGCAAAAGCGTGTCTTCACCGCGCAGTTCCATTCCATCTGACCGAAGAATCAGCAGACGGCTGTGATTATAGCCAAAGCTTCTGGCATAGCCGTCATGGCTTGCCTCGATGCGGGTTGCCTGATCGATATCGCGCCGTTCAAGGCCGACTTCGGCAACACCTCTGCCAAGCTGGCCGCCCGGCAGAATCGCTGTTGAATTTGTGTCGTTCAGGCACAGGGTCGAATGCGCCGCTGTGGTTCGAAGCCCGCGCGCGAGTGCTGGCGGGATTGTTGCACCAACCAGCGCTGCGCCACCACAGTTCACAATGATCCGTTGCGCACCATGCGACATTTCAAATGCCAATGTCGACGCGCAACCTGAAGCAGATTGCCGCGCGAGCGGGGGCGGGCCTGCATCGAGCAAAAGAACGGTTTTTCCTGCAGACACGCGCTGATATCCCCAATCGAGCGCTTGGCGGTGGGGGCGGGCACGGACTTCGCTGGCAGCCACGAGCGCGTCAATGCGGCCGACGGCAGTGTGCGCCGACCCCTGCCACGCGCCAAGTCCGCCATCGGCATGCGTCAGGCCAAGCAAAGCCGGAACAGCACGCCCCAAGGCCTCGGCGAGGAAATCAGGCACCATTTCGCGTTGGGCGACATAGCATTGCCTAAGGAGGCTCAGCAGGCCGATCAGTTCCATGAGTTGAATGGGCGAACGCGACACTACGCCGCCGTCAGGGAAAATTGTGGCGCGCAAGGATTCGGCAAGCCCGTCTTCACCGACCACGCGCCGGATTTTGCCTTCAGGCAGGAGAAGCGAGGCCGCGACAACCCCTGCCCAGCCAACGCTCTTGGCAAAATGGCTTTGCGATCTTGGGGCCGATTGGTCCAGATGGCGGGCAACGCGCGCAAAATGGTTGATAACACGCGACCGATAAATGGGGTCAGTACTGCTCAGCAAAAATGGCGATCCTGCCGCCATATTCAGCAGCCGCCATGCACAATTATCCACGCGCCATGCCGGCTCGCGCGTTTTCATGCCGTTGGCGCGCAGCCATGCATCAGCAATCTGCGCAGCGACAGGTGCACCTTCACCCCGATTGGTGGCCGACGACAGATCGCGCAACCAATCGAAACGGTGGATATAATCGGTTAGCGATGGTGACAAATCGAGTTTTTGATAATCCAGCTTGTCGAATGGCTGTTCAAAGCCTTGATAATGAAACCTGCCCATACGCAGCGCCTGTCCGCGCGCTGGGTCGCCCTCAAGCGGATCAACGGGTACCGCAAGCAGTCGCAGCGGAACCTTGCCCTTTAGCCGTCCGCTGTGCAGCGGCGTGCGCCATGTCAGTTTGTAGAATTCGAGCGAGAGCCGTTCCAGCAGATTTTGGCCGGCACCTCGAGGTCTTACGATTAACGCCGTTTGCCCCTGCGTGATGCCGTCACCAACGCCGGTCATTCACCCCTCAGCGCCCGGATATTGGCGGCATATTGACTTGCCCCGCCTTGGAATGTTGCAGTCCCCGCGACGAGCGTATCGGCGCCTGCCGATATGGCCAGTGGCGCTGTCTGTGTGGTGATCCCGCCATCCACTTCAAGCCGGATGTCGCGACCCGATTTGTCGATCATCTTGCGGACGGCCTCAATCTTGCGCAGCTGGCTGGAGATAAAGCTCTGCCCGCCAAAGCCGGGGTTGACGCTCATTATCAAAATGAGATCGGCGTCATCAATGAGATAATCGAGCATTTTTGCGGGCGTATGCGGGTTCAGCACGATTCCGGCCATCTTGCCCAGCGACTTGATGAGCTGCATTGTACGATGCGGATGCGGCCCGGCCTCCGGGTGGAAGGAAATGATATCAGCCCCTGCATCGGCAAAAGCCTCGACATATTGGTCCACGGGCGAAATCATCAGATGCACATCGAATGGCTTGGTGCTGTGCAGCCGCAAAGCCTTTACGACGGCGGGACCAATGGTGATATTGGGTACGAAATGTCCATCCATGACGTCAACATGGATCCAGTCGCATCCAGCTGCATCAATTGCGCGCACTTCTTCACCCAGCCGCGCAAAATCGGCTGATAAAATCGATGGCGCAATGCGGATGGCGCTGGTCATGTAAAGCGCTTAGCCGCTGGATTCCGCAGGAGCAAGGCAGCGCAAGGCGTTATACACAGCTTATCACGCGTCAGATCGCGGCTCACGGCGATAAACAAACAGCTCGCCGATGACGCCATGCGATTCAGCGCATTTGGCAAAGCCAAGCTTGCCTGCGACATTGTGCGAGGCCACGTTTCCGCGATCGACAATGCAGCGGATTTCACCCAGCGCGTTTGCATCGACCCAGTCCAATATCGCAGCCATTGCTTCCGTGGCATAGCCCTTACCCCACGCCTCGGGTGCGAAGGCCCATCCAGCCTCTGGAAAACCGGCCAGTTCCGGAATGCCGCGTTCAAATTGCGCCAGTCCGCCATTGCCCACAAAACGCCCGCTCGCGCGCTCCACAAAGGACCAATAGCCATAGCCCAGCAATGACCACATGCCGATGCCTTGAAGCATTTTGCCCCAGCTGACGTTGCGGCTGCGCGGTTCACCACCAATGAAGGCTGTCATGCGCGGGTCCGCCCATGCCGCAGCATAATCCTCCCAATGCACCAATGACATTGGCTCAATCGAGAGGCGTTCAGTCAAAAGCATTGGCGCAATCATCGCGACATCCTATCCCGCGTGCACAAACCGAGCCACAAAAAATCCGTCAAGACCGCCTTGCTCTGCCAACATTGGTGGCATTGTGCGTACATGGCCCTGCGCATTGGGCACCACGCCATCTGGAAGCTCTTCGGCCGTTACGGCCTCTGTTTGATATTCCGGGTGACGGGCGAGGAATGCCTCGGCCTGCGCCTCGCCCTCATGCGGTTCAAGCGAGCAGGTGGCAAAGACCAACGTGCCGCCGGGCTTCACCCAGTTTGCGGCGCGGTCCAGCATTGCGCTTTGAATGGCGGCGAGATTGTTGATCTGCTTCATGTCGATCCTGTGCAGCACATCGGGGTGCCGCCGCATGGTGCCCGTCGCGCTGCATGGTGCATCGAGCAATATGGCATCGAACGCTTGCGCAGGTTTCCAGTCCATCACATCGGCATTGACGCGTTCCGCGTTCAATTGCGTGCGTTCCAGATTAGACATCAACCGGTCCATGCGCCGCGCGCTGTTGTCGAGTGCGGTCACGGCAAAGCCCGCAGCGGACAGCTGCATCGTTTTGCCACCGGGCGCTGCACATAAATCGAGCGCGCGTTTGCCTTTGCCGTCACCCAAAAGCCGAGCCGGCAGACTGGCTGCTAGGTCCTGGACCCACCATGCCCCCTCGTCATAGCCGTCAAGTTCCTCAACCGCGGTGCCGCGTGGCAGCCGGACATGCCCGGACATCAGGCTGACACCGCCCAATCGTTGGGTCCAAGCATCGGTGGCTGCAGGATCGCGCAGCGCCAGATCAAGCGGCGGCGGTTCGAACAAAGCCTTTTGCGCGCCCGCAATCATGTCGTCGCCCCCGGCAGGGTGCCAACGCATCATGACTGCCTCCGGCAAGGATGGATATTCGGGCAACGCAACTTCGGCGCGCAATAATGACCCAAGCACGCCGTGCACGAGCCGTCTCGGACCGCCATCAACCAAAGGAAGCGCAGTTGCGATTGCGGCATGGGCTGGCGTGCCAAGGCGCAGAATTTGCGCCAGTGCCAACCGAAGCACCATCCGCGCTTTGGAATCATCGGGCAGCGGCTGTTTCGTCTTGCTGTCGATCAGCATATCGAGATCAATGGCCCAGCGGAGCGTTTCCTGTGCGATGGCAATGGCCAAGGCGCGGTCTGGCGGCGACAGTCCCTTCGTGGCATTGGCAGTAGCCTGATCCATTGGCGTGCCCATGCGCATGACAGTGTCAAGCAAGCGCAAAGCGGCGCGGCGGGTCGGAAGGCCGGAAATTTCTTCAGTCATGCATAGCGCACTAGGCGTGTGTCCCGCACAAGTGAAGAGCGGTTGTGCGCTGCACCCTATTGCGCGGTAGGGCATATCCCTAGCTTGCAAATGCGGCGATGAGACCCGATGTCTGGTACAATCGACTGATTGAAGGAATCGAATATCATGGGCACACGTCCCTCACATGTGAAAGCGCCGGATTATCTGTCCAAAAGTCCGCCCGTTCCGGAACCGAAAAAGGTCGAGCATGTGCCGGACCCCGATGCGGAACGGCCCGACCCCGTACGCTATGGCGACTGGGAGTTAAAAGGCGTGGCGATAGATTTTTAAGCCAAATCCTGCCCATATTTTGTGCAGGCGCGAAGTTACTTGTTCTCTGCATTTTTTTTAGGCAGATACTGAGCGAATGGCTTCAAAACCGCCCTGTTTCGATGAAATGCTGAATGAAGACGGGACGCCCCGTGCGGCATATTCAGCCTATCACAAATGGTTCGCCGAACAGGACAGCACGCATCTCAAACAAAAGGCGCGCGACGCGGAAGAGTTTTTCCGCAGGACCGGGATTACCTTTGCCGTTTATGGCGATGACGAGGCAGAAGAACGGCTCATCCCCTTTGACATCATTCCGCGCATCGTATCGGCGCGTGAGTGGACGAAATTGTCGCGCGGGATTGAACAGCGTGTCCGCGCCATCAATGCATTTCTTCAGGATATCTATCACCGGCAGGAAATTGTCCGCGCTGGCCGCCTGCCCGTCGAACTGCTCGAAAAAAACGAGGCCTTTGTCAGCCAGATGATCGGTTTCACCCCGCCCGGTGGCGTATATACACATATCGTCGGCATTGATCTGGTCCGGACGGGGCCTGACGATTTTGTGGTGCTTGAGGACAATGCCCGGACGCCATCAGGCGTTTCGTACATGCTCGAAAATCGCGAAACGATGATGAACATGTTCCCTGAACTTTTCAGCAATATCCGCATTCGCAATGTCAGTGATTATCCCAAGAACCTGCGCGCTTCGTTAAGCCGCGTTGCTCCGCCCGCGTGCAAGGGCGACCCAGTTGTCGCAGTGTTGACCCCGGGCATTCACAACAGCGCTTATTTCGAACATGCGTTTCTGGCGGACCAAATGGGCGCAGAGCTGGTCGAGGGCCATGATATTCGCATCGTCGACGGACGAGTAGCGATGCGGACAACGCGTGGCTATCAACCGATTGATGTCTTGTACCGTCGTCTGGACGACGATTATCTCGATCCGCTAATTTTCCGGCCAGACTCGGTTTTGGGCATACCCGGCATTTTCGACCTGTATCGTGCTGGCAAAATCACCATTGCCAATGCCCCGGGCACGGGCATCGCTGACGACAAGGCCATTTACAGCTATATGCCCGATATCGTCGAATTCTACACCGGCGAGCGCCCCATATTGAAAAATGTCGACACATGGCGTTGCTCGGAAAAAGACTCGTTGGCCTATGTCCTCGACCATTTGTCCGAACTGGTCGTGAAGGAAGTGCACGGATCAGGCGGCTACGGCATGCTGATTGGTCCTGCAGCGAGCAAAAAGGAACTTGCGGCGTTTCGGGCGAAGCTGATCGCGAAGCCAGCCAATTATATCGCGCAGCCAACGTTGGCGCTGTCGACCATACCGATCTTTGCGAATAGCGGACTTGCCCCGCGCCATGTCGACTTGCGACCGTTTGTGCTGGTATCGCCCGACAAGATCGACATCACGCCGGGCGGGCTTACGCGGGTGGCGTTGCGCAAGGGATCGCTGGTGGTCAATTCAAGCCAGGGCGGCGGCACCAAAGACAGCTGGGTCATCGACGATGATTGATCGATGCTAGGCAAAACCGCATCCGGCATTTTCTGGTTGTTCCGTTATCTTGAGCGGGCGGAGAATATTGCCCGGCTGATTGAAACCGGCCATCGCTTCACGCTGACGCGCAACAGTGGGCGTCAGGATGAATGGCGCTCAATCCTCGCAGCGCTCGGCATGGATGCGGCATATCGCGCCACCTATCAGGACTATAACGCGGCGCAGGTGGTTGACTATTTGCTGCGCGACAAGCGCAACCCGGGAAATTTGCGCAACCTGATTGACAGTGCGCGGCAAAATGCGCGCACCACCCGCACCGCCATCACCCGTGAATTATGGGAAGCGGTCAACGAATGCTGGATCTGCGTAAATGACAGCCTGAAACGCCAGGTGCGCGAGGCTGACCTGCCCGCCACGATTGACCTGATCGAACGCCAGACCGCGATGGTCCGTGGCGCGCTCGAAAATACGATGTTGCGGAATGACGGCTATAATTTCAGCCGCGTCGGCAATTTCATCGAACGCGCGGACAGCATGGCACGGCTTCTTGACGTCAAATATTATGTGCTGCTGCCCTCGGTATCGTTCGTTGGCTCGTCGCTCGACAACATCCAGTGGGAGACCATCCTGCGTTCGACCTCGGCATACAGCGCCTATCGCTGGCTATACCCGGGCAGGGCAAGTGCACTTGGCATCGCCGAGTTCCTCATCCTCGACCGACGCTTCCCGCGCAGCCTTGCCTTTTGCTATGGCAAGCTGACTGACAATCTGCGGCATCTGGCAATGTCCTATGGTGTGCCGTCGGACAGCCTGGCGGAGGCCGAACGCATATATGCGGGCTTCGCTTCACTGACGGCAGCCTCTATTCTGGAAGACGGCTTGCACGAATTTCTGATCGAGTTCCTGACACAAAACCGGAAGCTCGCGCAGATGGTCGAGCAGGAATATAGGTTCAACAGCTGATGCTTTTGTCGATCCACCACATCACTGAATATCAGTTTGACCAGCCTGTGCGTTATGCCCTGCAACGGCTGAAGCTGCGCCCCAAAAACGGTGCTGGCCAGACTGTCCATGACTGGCAACTTATCATTGATGGCGGCACGGTCGAGGCGGAGCATGACGACCCGCATAACAACCATGTCACGCTGATTTCGATTGAGGAAGGCCGCACGGCGATCCGGATCAGCTGCAGCGGGCAGGTCGAAACCGCCGATAATCATGGCATATTGGGCCGCCACCGCAGTCATGTACCCTTATGGGCCTATTGCCGTCCTACGCGCCTTACAACGGCCGCGCGGGGCGTCCAGAAGCTGCTGGTGGGGATTGACCGATCAGCATCGGACAAGATCGGCATGCTGCATGAACTGTCTGCCCACATCCTCTCCACGGTCGAATATCGCACCGGTGCTACAGGCGTTGAAACCAACGCCGAGCAAGCCATTGTCGCTGGTGCCGGCGTCTGTCAGGACCATGCGCACATATTCATCGCCGCCTGTCGGTCCATCGGCATTCCCGCGCGCTATGTGTCGGGTTATCTGATGATGGATGGCCATATCGAGCAGACCGCAAGCCATGCTTGGGCAGAAGCGCATCTCGACGGGCTTGGCTGGGTCGGTTTTGACATTTCCAATGGGATTAGCCCCGATGGCCGTTATGTGCGCGTGGCTACCGGCTTTGATTACCGTGACGCAGCGCCCATTTCGGGCATGTCATTTGGCGCGCGTGACAAGAGCATGGTTGTATCCTTACGTGTCGAACAGTAGGAATCCTAAAACAGGGCGGGGGCCGTTGGTTCAAGAATGACATATTGCGTGGGAATGTTACTCGACAAGGGCATGGCTTTCATGTCGGATACGCGCACAAATTCGGGGGTCGACAATATCTCGACCTTTCGCAAAATGTTCAACTGGTCTGTCCCTGGCGAGCGGTTCATAACCATCATGACCGCCGGTAATCTTGCAACAACGCAGGCGCTCATCAGCCAGTTGGAAGAGCGCACGAAAGCGCCCAATGACCGCAAACCGTCGATCCTTGCCGCGCCAACCATGTTTCAGATTGCCAACATCATTGGCACAACATTGCGCGACACCATTGCCGCGCGCGCGCTGACTGGCCCCGTGGCCGCAAGCCCGACACCCAATTTCAACGCAAGCGTCATATTGGGTGGGCAGATCGCGGGCATGGAACCGCGATTGTACCTCATTTACCCCGAAGGCAATTTCATTGAGGCGAGCGCCGAGACACCCTTCTTCCAGATTGGCGAGACCAAATATGGCCGGCCCATTCTGGTGCGCGGCTTTGAATCGCACATGTCCTTTGCGGACATCACAAAATTGTTGATGGTGTCGTTTGACTCGACGCTGAAGGCCAATCTTTCGGTCGGCATGCCGCTTGACCTCATGCTGTACAAGAATGACGACTTCGCGCCATTCCACGAACGCCGGATCACCGCTGATGACCCATATTTCGAGAATATCTCGGACAGCTGGAGCAAGGCTTTGCGCAATGCCTTCCATTCTTTGCCCGATTATGCGCTGGATGAATGAGAACGACGTCATGCTGAACGTGTTTCAGCATCCATCGCGCAACTTGACCGGCGTCTAGAATATAAATGGACCCTGAAATAAGTTCAGCATGACGGGTTTTTGTGCCCCCTCAGGTCATGAATGGTGCCGAAATCTCCGGCCGCACGCGGGCCAGTCGTCCTGTCACTTTTTCAATCATCGCCCAGGTCGTGTTTGCCCGCACGATGACCTTGCCGTTGCCATCGATAAAATCCACGCGACGGTCGAACTGCGCACCCTTTGGCTGGCTCTCAATCCAGGTCCGTCCCGTCACGCTTTCACCCGCAGCAATATTTCCGCGATAGTCAATTTCGTGCCGCGTCACGACCCAGAAATAAGAGGCAATGTGTTCAGGCAGGGCAACCGCCTGCCAGTGCGACGTCGCCATATCCTGAATCCAGCGCACCCACACCGCGTTGTTGACATGCCCAAGCTCGTCAATGTCGGCTGGGGCTGCAGTGAACGTGCGTTCAAACGGCGTCATTACTCCGGCTTAGCCTTGCCCATTTGCCAGAGCAGAAAGGCGGCTTCTTCGGCATTTTCGCGCAAGCGTTCGAACCGTCCTGATTTGCCGCCATGGCCAGCACCCATGTTTGTCTTGAGCAAAAGGACATTGTCATCGGTCTTCATGTCACGCAATTTGGCGACCATCTTGGCCGGTTCCCAATAGGTGACGCGCGGGTCGTTCAATCCCGCCGTCCACATCATCGGCGGATAGTCCTTCGCCGCGACATTGTCATAAGGCGAGTAGCTGCGGATATAGTCAAAGGCTGCCTTGTCGGTGATGGGGTTGCCCCATTCCGGCCATTCGCCAGGTGTCAGTGGCAGGTCCTTGTCGAGCATTGTGTTGAGCACATCGACAAAGGCGACGTGCGATACCACCGCGCCAAACAATTCCGGTGCCTGATTAACGACAGCGCCCATCAGTTCGCCGCCGGCGCTGCCGCCGCTTGCAGTGACCTTGCCTTTTCCGGTGTAGCCCAGAGCAATCAGTCCCTTGGCCGCATCGACAAAATCGTTGAACGTGTTGGTGCGCTTTGTCAGCTTCCCGTCGAGATACCATTGATAGCCAAGGTCATCCCCGCCGCGAATATGCGCGATCGCATAAGCAAAGCCGCGGTCTACCAACGACAGACGGTTTGCGCTGAAACCAGGCGGCGTTGCATAGCCATAAGCACCGTAAGCGTAGAGATGTAACGGCTGGCTCCCATCCTTCCTGAAGCCCTTCTTGGTAAGGATGGACACGGGCACCTTGGTACCGTCGCGCGCGGTAATCATCACGCGTTCCGTCACATATTGGCTTGGATCATATCCGCTGGGAATTTCCTGAACCTTCAATGTTTCCAGACGGCCGTCAGCGAGATGATAATCAAACACCGTGTCAGGCGTCACCATCGATTCATAACCAAGCCGCAGCTTGGTCACATCATATTCGGGATTTTCGCCAAGGCCTGCGTCATAGCTTGCTTCGGGAAATTTAACCGGCTGCACCTTGTTCGCATCGGCGTAATCGCGAATTTCAACCTGGTCGAGACCATCGATCCGCCCTTCGGTGACATAGAAATTTTTGAACAAAGACAGACCCGTCAGATAATGGCGATCCGACCCGGCGATCAGTGTTTTCCAGTCACCGGGCGCCTTCATGCTGGCAGTGGCCACACGGAAGTTCACGTGATCATCGTTGGTCAGAACGAACAATGTGCCGTCGCGTACGTCAACGCTGTACTGGCGTCCGGTCTTGCGGGGAGATACCATGATTGGCGTTGCAGTGGGGTCATTGGCAGGCACCAGGCGCACTTCGCTGGTGACATTGTCGCCAGTTCCGATGACGATCCAGTCTTCCTGCGCGGTTAGACCAACGCCGACACCAAAACCGATGTCCTGTTCCTTATATATCAGCTTTGCTTCGGTTAGTTCCTCGCCCAACCGGTGATACCATGCATTGTCGGTGCGCCAATTGTCATTGGCCAGACCGTAAACAACGCCCGCACTATCCGATGACCAGACGATGCTCGACAGCGTGCCTGGAATGATGTCGCGCAGTTCGGCGCCCGTTTCGAGATTGCGAAAATGCAGATCGAACCGTTCGGATCCATTGTCATCATAGGCATAAGCCAATATCTTGCCATCGGGGCTGATCTCGGCGGCACCAAGGCGGAAATAGGCCTTGCCTTTGGCAAGCGCATTTTCATCCAGAATAAGCTGTTCCGCACCGCCAGCGACTGGCTTTCGATAATGCTTGCGATATTGCGCGCCTTCTTCGAATTTCGACCAATAGATATAGTCGCCATCCTTTTGCGGCACGCTGCTGTCGTCCTCTTTTACTCGCCCTTTCATTTCCTGGAAAATGGTTTCGGTCAATGCTGCCTGCGGTGCCATCTGCGCTTCGAAATAGGCGTTTTCCGCATTCAGATGTGCCAAAATCTCGGCATCATCAATCGTAGGATAGCTCTGATCCTTCAGCCAGTAATAATCGTCGGTCAGCGTTACGCCATGATAGGTCGTCTGATGCGGGCGCTTTGCCGCGATAGGAGGCTTGATTTCAGCAGCAGCTTTTTCTGTCATAGGTTCTTTCTGGGCGAATGCGGGCGAGGATAATGCACTGGTTGCAAAAATGAGTGGGAGCAGTGCTTTCATGAAATGGCTTCCTCGCTTATATGGACTCGATATTCATATGAATGGAAGTCGAACATGTCTACCTATGAAGCCCGCCTTGCCGCTTTGCGCGCACAACTCAAGAAAGAACAGCTCGACGGATTTGTCGTGCCGATCTGCGATGAGCATATGTCCGAATATGTCGGTGATTATGCGCAGCGGCTTGGCTGGCTAACGGGTTTTGGTGGGTCTGCGGGCTCGGCCGTGGTCCTATCGGAAGAAGCCGCAATCTTTACAGACGGGCGCTACACCCTTCAGGTGCGCGAGCAGGTCGATGGCAAAAACTGGCAATATGTCGGCGTACCGCAAACCAGCATTGCAGATTGGCTAAAGGACCACGCTCCGGGCGGCGCGCGGATCGGCTATGACGCATGGGTCCACACCAAAGGCTGGGTTGAAAGCGCGACCAAGGCGTTGGCTGCAAAAGGCGCCGAACTGGTGGCTGTCAAAAGCAACCCCATTGACGCCGTCTGGGCAGACCAGCCGCAGAAGAGCGACGCCAAGCTGAGAGTGCACGACGATCAACATGCGGGACAAAGCAGTGCTGAAAAACGTGCCGCAGTTGCCGAATGGCTTACGGCAAACAATCTCGACAGCACAGTTATTTCGGCGCTCGATTCGGTGGCATGGTTACTCAATGTCCGCGGCGCCGATGTGTCAAATACCCCCGTTGCCTTAAGCTTTGTGCTTGCCCATGCCGATGGCACGGCGGACCTGTTTGTCGCGCCTGAAAAGGTCGATGATGCCGTGCGTGCGCATCTTGGCAATGCTGTACGTTTGCGTATGCCGTCCGATTTTGTTCCAGAACTGCGGTCGATGAAAGGCAAGCGCGTTGCCGTTGATCCAGACCGTGCGGTTGCCGCCATCTTTGGCGCGCTGCAAAGCGGCGGAGCGGAGATTGTCGAGGCGCGCGATCCTACGATTTTGCCCAAAGCTGTCAAAAACCAGGTCGAGCAATCCGGTCACCGCGCTGCGCAAGCACGCGACGGCGCAGCCTTAAGCCGGTTCCTTCACTGGATGAGCGATACCGCGCATCAGGGGGGACTGAACGAACTTTCCGCTGCCGCACGCCTAAAGGCATTTCGCGAAGACACCGGCATGCTCAAGGACCTGTCCTTTGACACGATCTCTGCCACTGGCCCAAATGGCGCGCATTGCCATTACAAGGTCGACGAAAGCACCAACCGGGCGATTGAACCCAACAGCATCTATCTGGTCGACAGCGGCGGTCAATATCTCGATGGTACGACAGACGTCACACGCACGATGTGGGTCGGCCCGGGAGCACCAACCGCAGAAATGAAGGACCGTTTCACCCGCGTCCTAAAGGGCCATATCGCTTTGGCCACAGCAGTCTTTCCGGAAGGCACCAGAGGCGCGCAGCTGGATACGTTAGCGCGTGCTTCTTTGTGGCAGGCTGGCCTCGATTACGCCCATGGCACTGGCCACGGCGTGGGCAGCTTTCTTGCGGTTCACGAGGGCCCGCAACGCATCGCGAAATTTGCCGGTGGCCAAGCCGGTAGTGACGAGCCCTTGCAGGCAGGCATGTTCTTGTCGAACGAGCCTGGCTATTACAAGCAGGGCGAATACGGCATCCGGATCGAAAATCTGGTGCTAGTTGAAGAACGCGAGATCGCTGGCGCTGAAGGTCGCTATTTCGGGTTTGAAACGCTTACCTTCGCGCCGATTGACAAGACTTTGGTCGACACCAGCCTACTCAACGCCGATGAACTGCGCTGGTGGAATGATTACCATGCAAAGGTCTTGCAGATCGTCGGCCCTCAACTGGACGGCGAAGTGCTGGCTTGGGTGACGCAGGCCTGCGCGCCGCTATAAGCGCCAGTTCGGCGTCAAACCTTGTGGTGCGCGCCCAGACTTGCCCTGATGCGGTCGAGCGTCGCCTTGCGCATCGATTTCCTGTTCCAGGCATATGCCGGGCCGGGCAGCTGCGCGAGCTGACCCGCCACCGCCAAGGCCTTGGCTTCAACCTTTCCTGCCTCGGCAAGCATATCGAGATAGCCCGCCTCGACCGCGCCTTCGGGGTTATAGATGAAACCTTGAACCATCGCGCGCGTGAGGTGCGACGGATTAAGCCGATCACGCGCAAGCTCCATGGCGAAAATCGGCAGGTTCATGCCGGTAATCGCTTCGTTCGCGCCAATCTTGTAATCGCCCGCTGTTCCAATCCGCGTGTCGCACGCATGCAATATGAACACGCCCATCGCGATGGCATGGCCAGTGCAGGCAGCAACTACGGGCAACGGACCACCGTAAAGACGCAGGAGCAATTCGGCGCCTGCATCAAGCAATTTATACACGCCATCGGCGCCAAGGCTTGCAAATGCATTAAGGTCAAAACCGCCCGAAAACCGTCCATCGCGCCCAGCCAGAACGATGGCTTTTGCGCTGGCTTCGGCCGTGTCGAGCGCGCTGTTCAACGCCGCAACCATGTCGAAATTGATGGCGTTTGCCTTGCCATCGTCCATGCGGATCAAGGCAATGTCGTTGATGATCTCGACCGTGGCGGACATATTGGCTCTCCCTAATGCTATATGCACAACTAAGGCCGCAGGTTTACGTAAACGTCAATCAAAAAATCCTTTCATGTCGATACTTAAGCCTGTCCTTGACGCTCGACCTCATGGACAGCCATATGCTGCACCAGAAACGTCATTCTAGAGGAACGCTCCATGCCACAGACTTTTTCCGACTATACCCCAGATAAGGTCTGGGAATGGAACACCGAGAATGGCGGGCAGTTTGCCAACATCAACCGGCCCATAGCTGGCGCGACGCATGACAAGCCCCGTCCCGTCGGCAAGCATCCCATGCAGCTTTACTCGCTCGCCACGCCCAATGGCGTCAAGGTGACAGTCATGCTTGAGGAGCTGCTTGCGCTTGGCCATGCAGGCGCGGAATATGACGCGTGGCTGGTTAATATCCGCGACGGAAACCAGTTCTCGAGCGGCTTTGTCGAAGCCAACCCCAATTCCAAAATTCCCGCTTTGTTTGACCATTCGACGCCCGAGCCGACACGGGTGTTCGAATCGGGGTCGATCCTGCTCTATCTTGCGGAGAAATTCGGGGCATTCCTGCCGGCCGAGCACCATGCCCGCAGCGAGACGATCAACTGGCTGATGTGGCAAATGGGCAGCGCGCCGTTTGTCGGGGGCGGCTTTGGCCATTTCTTCGCTTATGCCCCGTTCAAGATGCAATATCCGATTGATCGATACGCGATGGAAACCAAGCGGCAGCTTCA
>JANMJX010000059.1:0-16732 GCA_031371575.1 Sphingomonadales bacterium | reverse complement strand
CCGACCGCGCCAATATACCAGTTCTTGCCGCCACGTTCCTTTCGGGCAATCGTCACATAATCGCCGATTTCCCCGTTCAGCACGCGCGTATCTTCCCAGTCGGTCGGCACGTCGCGAATGAACTTCATCGGTTCCGGATATTTCGCGTAATTTTCAGGCGTATCGGCGACCATTTGCACCGGTGAATAGATCACCACGTAAAGCGCCAGCTGCTTGGCGATAGTCGACAATATGTCGCTGTCATTCTGGCCCTTCAGGCTCAATATGCCGGGGGTAAAGTCCATTGGTCCTTCAAGCATACGTGTGAACACGACATTCGCTTCATGCTCGGGCGGGTTCTTTCCGCCCCAGGCGTTATATTCCATACCGCGCATACCTTCGCGCGCCACCCAGTTGGGATAGGTGCGCTGGAGGCCGGTCCCCTTCACGGGTTCATGGCTGTCGATCCCGATCTTATATTTGGCCGCAGCCTGAATGACGCGCAGCTGGTGATTGACCATCCACTGGCCCTGATGCCATTCGCGATATTTCTTTCCGTCGGCATCCTCGCGCTCCATTTGGCCGGCGTCGGTGACATAGCCCGTCTTCACAGCCATATAATTGTGGTCAGCGGCAAATTTGAACGCCTTGTCGAACTGGTTTTCATAATGGGTGGCCGCGCCACCGGTCTCGTGATGGCCGATCAGACGCACACCTTTTTTCTTGCCATATGCCACGAGCATATCGACGTCAAAATCTTCGGTTGGCTTTGCAAAATCCATGTCATGGCCATTGCCGAACCAGTCGCCATCCCATCCCACATTCCAGCCTTCGACCAGCACATGCGGGATTTTGTTTTCCGCGGCGAAATCGATGTAGCGCTTCACATTGGCATTGGTCGCCCCATGCTTTGGCCCACGCGCCCAGCTCCATTCGCCCTTGATCATGTTCCACCAGACACCGGCAAATTTGCCAGGCTTGATCCAGCTCACATCGCCAAGCTTGTTGGGCTCGTTGAGGTTGAGCATCAAATGGCTTTGGTAAATGCCCGCTGCATTGTCAGCAATGATCAGCGTGCGCCATGGTGTGTTCCAGGCGCCCTTTTTCTGCACCTTGGGTTCGCCAGCGCCGGGGTGAAGCGCTGCGCGCAGCGTGTTGCCCTCGGTGCGTGCTACTGCCATGCCCGAATAATCCACCAACGCGGCCTCATGCAGCGCGACATGTGTCCCGTCCGTCAGTTTGATGGTGATCGGCGTATCGGCATTGCTCACCGCCGATAAGGGTGTCTTGTTGTAGAGATACTCTTCGCGGTTCCACAGGAATGCCGGCTTCCACCAGGCCGTGCCATCACTCGCAAAGGCGAACTCGGTCAGCTCGTCAGCGATGTTCGCTTGGGCAAGAGCGGGCTGGTCGGGAAATTCGTAGCGGAAGCCGACGCCATCATCATAGAGACGGAAAGTGACGGTGAAACCGCGCGCGAGTGTGGAGGTTTCCTTCAACCGGACCTTCAACTCGCGATAATGGTTGCGGATGTTTTTCCATTCGCCCCATGGCTGAGTCCATGTTTCGTCAAAATCGCGCGTTTCTTGGCCCACGAGCGCGAGCCGGCGATCAATTTTTGCAGCATCCATAAACAGGAAACCGAGCTTCGAAGGCGCAAGCACCGGCTTGCCATTGCGGTTAATGGCATAAGCGGCGCGGCCATCGCCGTCGATGCTGACCTCGAGCTGTACCGATCCGTCAGGCGACGTTGCTGATGCAACCGGTTCCGCACGTGCCGTGACGGGCGCGAGCAAGACGCCAAGAGCGACCAGACGTAATAGCCCCCGGCTTGCGGTGCGGTCATATGCATTGGTCGTGGCGTTTGTCATGCGATCTTCTCCATGATTTTTGCGGCGAAGGGGGGGAGGGAATGCGAAGTCGCATCATTAACCGAAGTCAGAATCCGCCACCGATCCGGCTGTGCAGGCTGCCAGATAATGGCCTGCCGCCCCATGTTGAACGCACAGATCAGATGCTGGTTTGGACTGCGCCGTTCAAACACCAGCAAGTCGCCCTGCGCTTCGATGATTTTGAGATCGCCGCTTTGCAGCGCCTCATTGTTGTTGCGCGTTGCCAGCAGAGTTCTGGTCAGGGCGAGCATCGACTGTGGGTCCGCTTCTTCTGCATCCACTGCCATCGCAACGTGGTCGGTGCCCAAAGGCAGCCATGGCTCGCCACTGCTGAAGCCACAATGTGGCGCGTTTGCATTCCATGGCATGGGCGTGCGGGTGCCGTCGCGGCTTAAGGTCAAGGGCCAGTTGGCAATCGCCTCGGGATCCTTCAGCTTGTCAAACGGGATATCGACCTGCGTGAGGCCAAGCTCCTCACCCTGCCAGAGAATGACGTTGCCGCGCAGAGCGATGAATAGCATCATTACCATCGCGGCATAAGCCGCGCGCGCGTCCTCGGGTGCCCAGCGGCTGATCCAGCGCGGGGCGTCATGGTTCGAAAACGCCCAGCTCGGCCAACCGATGCCGTCTTCCTCTGGCCAGGCCTCGACCGCTTCGCGGACAAGCGCTGGAGTCAGATGTTCCGCGTATAGAAAATTGAAGCCGTACGCGCTGTTGAAATGCGCGTCGCCTGCTGTGAACGCCTTCATTTCCCGGTCGGGCTCTGGCCCGCCAACCTCTGCCACGGAAAAGCGATCGGGATAGCCGTCCATGAGAATGCGCAGCTGCGCAATAAATGCCGGGATATCGGGGTGCGATTGATTGTGGATCTTCAACTGGAAATCGAAGGGTCTTGTACGCACGCCGTTGCCAGCAGGGGCTGGGGGATTATCCTTCAACTCGGGGTCATGCATGGCAAAATTGATCGCATCGACCCGGAAACCGTCCACGCCGCGATCCAGCCAGAATTGCGCAACGCCCAGCATGGCATCCTGCACCTTGGGATTGTGCATGTTGATCTGCGGCTGGCTGCTCAAAAAATTGTGCATATAATATTGGCCGCGCCGCGCGTCCCACGTCCAGGCGGGGCCGCCAAAAACCGATTGCCAGTTATTGGGCGGCGAGCCGTCGGCTTTGGGATCAGCCCAGACATACCAATCGGCGCGGGCATTGTCGCGGGAAGACCGGCTTTCGGAAAACCAGGCATGCTGGTCTGATGTATGCGAATAGACCTGGTCAATGAGGATTTTGAGGCCAAGTTCATGCGCTTTGGCAACCAGGTCATCGAAATCGGACAATGTCCCGAAAATGGGATCAACGCCGCAATAGTCCGCGACGTCATATCCGAAGTCTTTCATGGGTGACGTAAAGAAAGGCGATATCCAGACTGCATCCACACCCAACGACGCGATATAATCAAGCTTTGACGTGATGCCCGGCAAATCGCCGATGCCGTCGCCATTGGAGTCGCAAAAACTGCGTGGATACACCTGATAAATGGTTGCACCGCGCCACCATATCTGGCGGATGTCCTGGGCCGAAGAGAGATGCGTTTTTGTCATTTTACGGTGCAGATCACATAATCAAGAGGAGCTAAAGTTACAGATGCCGAGCCGGGTGCATTCAGGACGGGGCAAATGCCGTGCAATGCGGAAAAGCTAGATGATTGCGGGTCCAATTCGAAATTCCCGCTGATCTTCTGGTTGCTAGTGTTGACCGCCACCAGAACCTCGGTCCCGCTGGAATCATCTTTACGGCTGAACACGAACAGGCCAGGCTTTTCGCCATGGTTTCGAACGATGGTGCTGCCACGCCGCAGGGCTGGCGAGTCCAGACGGATTTTCGACAGCATCGCGATCTGCTGGTACAGCGGATGATCCTGCGCGAAATTATCCTGTGCATGGCTTTTGTCCGTGCCGATCAGGTCATTGTCGAGATATGATTTCACTTTGGAGGCAAACAGCGGCTCACGCGCGTCCTGATCGCCCCCATCGCCCACAAATCCCTGTTCGTCGCCTGAATAGATCGTAGGAACACCGCGCATAGTAAACAACAGCGCATGGCCAAGCTGGACTCGCTTGAGCAGCTCGTCCTGGCTGATACCAGGCATGCGGCGGCGCAAATTGGTCGAAAACCGAGCTATGTCATGATTGCCCAAAAAGGTCGGCATCCGTTTGGCCGATCCGGGGCCATCACGATACAGCACGTCATTTGCAATCAGGCGGCTGAGCGCCTCGGGACCATTCTCCCCGCTCAGTGCATCGACCACCGCCCACGTGAAAGCGAAATCGAGAATGTTGTACTGGTCGGTGCGGTTGTAGCGCGCAAGCGTTGCGGTATCGACGCCATCCACCATGACTTCTGCAAATATGTGAAAGTTGGGAATGCCGCGCGCGGCTGCCCGTTTTTCCATCGCGGGCACAAATGCCTGCCAGAATTCCGAATTCACATGCTTGGCGGTATCGATGCGGAAACCATCGACGCCAAAATCGTCAATCCATTTCCCGAACACATCAATAAAGCCACGCACGACACGCGGATTTTCGGCGGCGATGTCATCAAGGCCAACAAAGTCGCCATAAACGACACTTTCGCCCTTCCAATAGGAATTGCCGCGATTGTGATAATAACGGATGTCATTCAACCAGGCGGGCACTTTAACATTTTCCTCGCCCTTCGGTACAAAGGGCTGATAGGCGAAATTCATGTCATTAAGCTTGGCGAAATTTTCGTCGGTCTGGACATGATCGCCTTGAAAACCCGGGTTGATGGCTGCGCCCTTCACCCCGCCTTTGCGCGAATAGGGGTAATCGGCGATGCTGCGATAGGCGCAATCTCCGGGGCAATCGCGATACTGGATGACGTCAGCGGTGTGGTTGACGACGATATCCATATAGACCTTCATACCACGCGCATGGGCGGCATCGACAAAGGTCTTGAATTCGGCATTGGTGCCGAAATGGGGATCAACGGAGGTGAAATCGGTAATCCAGTAGCCATGATAGCCAGCGCTTTCCTGACCGGGCCCGCCCTGAACCGGCTTGTTCTTGAAAATCGGCGCAAACCAGATGGCGGTAATACCAAGCGACTGGATATAATCGAGCTTCTGCGTCAGGCCTTTCAGGTCACCGCCCTGATAAAAGCCCTTATGCGTGGGATCAAAACCGGTCTGCATCGGGCCACCTTTGATACCGCCTGTATCGTTGCTCGGGTCGCCATTGGCGAAACGATCTGGCAGGACAAAATAAATCACCTCGTCCTCGGGCAACCGATCATCCAGCGATTGCGCCATGACGGGCGATGCGAACGTCGTCGCGAACAAGCTTGCGGCGAGGCAGAGCGACTTTGCTTTCATGGCATGGCTTTCTTGATATCCAGGGGAAGCGCGGCGCAGTTTGCCGCGATGAAATGTTGATGCGCCGGCATTTGTTCAGCAACATGACGGGCATGGCGCGACGCGATATCGAGAAACTCCTGAAGTTGATCTGCGCTCAGGAGATCGGCGAGGGGACTATGGCCCCCCGGTGCCAATCCCTGGCCCATCATCACCTGAAGCCAGCCCAGCTCAGTGAAAAGTTCATCGTTGAACCGCAATATGCGTCCATTGCTCCGGAAAAGCTCGATCTTCTCGGCCAGGCTGTCGGGAATGGCCATTTCGCGGCATAACTTCCAGAACGCGCCCGGCCGGTCGGTTGCTTTGTAGTGTAGGATGATGAAATCGCGGATCGCATGAAATTCGAAATCCATGCGGGCGTTGAACGCATCGATGTCGGGCTGATGAAAGCCCGCCGACGGAAAGAACTCGAGAAGCTTGGCGATTCCGGTTTGGATCAAGTGAATGCTGGTCGATTCCAGCGGCTCCAGAAAGCCGCTCGACAGGCCAAGCGCGACGCAGTTCTTCTTCCAGATTTGCCGACGCTTTCCCGTCACAAATCGCAATTGCCTTGGCTCAGCCAGCGGTTCACCATCGAGCGTCGACAGCAAATTATCGGTCGCATCGGCGTCGCTGACAAAGTCGCTGCAATAGACATAGCCATTGCCCGTCCGGTGCTGCAACGGAATGCGCCATTGCCAGCCAGCATCTCGCGCGGTTGAACGCGTATATGGGGTAAGCGGATCGACTGACGCGCAAGGGACCGCAACGGCACGATTGCAGGGCAGGAAGTTGGACCAATCCTCATATCCGCTTTTCAGCGCCTGTTCGATGAGCAGTCCGCGAAAGCCAGAGCAATCAATGAACAGGTCGCCTTCGATTATTTCACCGGAGGCAAGTGTGATACTTTCGATATGGCCCGTCTCGGCGTGTAACGAAACATCGGCAATGCGGCCCTCGGTTCGCAGGACACCGCGTGCCTCGGCATATTTGCGCAAGAACGCCGCATATAAACCCGCATCGAAATGATAGGCATAGGCCACCCCGCTTGGAATGCTGCCGGGCTTTTCCTGCGGGCGGGCAAAGCGGTTTTGCGCTGCTGCAATCGCTGTTGGGGAAAAATCCCAGAGCGGCCGGGTGCCGCCTTCTTGCCGATGACGGAGCCAATATTGATGAAAGGGCAAAAGGCCAAGTGGACGGCCAATGCCGCCAAAGGCGTGAAGATAGCGGTGCCCCGGTTTGCGCCAGTCGACAAATTCAATACCCAGTTTGAACGAGCCCTGCGTGGCGCGCACAAATTCATCCTCGTCAATGCCAAGGCTTTGGTTGAAAAGCTGAATGGCGGGAATCGTGGCCTCGCCAACGCCAACGGTGCCGATCTCTTCGGACTCGACCAGGCGAACTGCGTAGCTCGGGCCCAAGAAGCGGGCAAGCGCGGAGGCAGCCATCCATCCGGCAGTGCCGCCACCTGCGACGACAATTTTTTTGAGAGATCTCTCCATCATCCCCGCTCAAGACAAAAAAAGCCCCCGCCACGTCAGGTGAATTCCTTCCGTGGCGGGGGCCTTTGTTAGTTCATTAGAACTTGTAGTTAAAGCCAGCCAGGAAGCGACGACCGTAGATTTGATAATCGATAACCTGATTGCGGCTTGCACCAACTGACGCAAAGCGCTCGTCGGTCAGGTTCTGGCCCTGAAGGTAAAGCGACAAGCCATGCAAAGCGCTGCCATCCTGGAAGTCATAGCCGATTTGGCCATCAACGATCATTTCGGCAAGCGCCGTACGACGCGTTGGTGAGCCGCCAAAACCGGTGAAGTCACCCAGGAAGGTCGAACGGTAACGCACCGATCCACGCGCATTGAAGCCCCATTTTTCGAAATAGGCGGTGCCGTTGGCAACCCATTTCGAATAGCCAGGGATCTGGTCTACATTTCCAGCGGCGTCCTTAATCTTGGTCTTTGTGTAGCCAACGCCGCCAGTCACGCCAAAGCCGTCAAGCGCTTCGCTGAAGTTACTGAAGGGCAACGTTACTGCCAATTCACCACCATAAAGACTTCCCCCGCCGGTGTTGAATGAAGATTCCAAACGCCCAATCAGCGTCGCTGGCGGGAGGCCAGTTGGCAGCGGATAGCCAGCAAAATCAAACGGGAAGCGGGTTCGGTCGATATAGCTCTTTATGTCTTTGTAAAAGAATTGGGCTGAAATCAAACCAGACTGACCGAAATACTTCTCGAAATTCAAGTCAAAGGCATTTGCACGATATGGACGAAGCTGCGGGTTGCCGCCATTGCCGTCAATGAACGGCGCTAGCCCGGTTGGGCTGTTCGCGGCGACGTTACTGATACCATAAGAAACCGCTACGCGCAGGTCGTCCAACCGAGGCCGCTGTATCTGACGCGAGGCAGCAAAGCGGATCACAAAGTCGCTTTCGAAACGCATCGACAGGTTGAGGCTGGGCAACACATCCCAATAACTTGCACTCGCGCTGACTTGCTTGGCAACGCCGCCAGCAAAAACTGTGCCCGAGGATCCCTGGTCGGTGTGGATCGCCTGAACACCAATGTTACCGGTTAAAGTACTGCTGCCGATTTCCTGATCAATATCAGCTTGCAGATAGGCAGTCATCAAATCTTCGTTGACGTTAAATGCCTTCGCCGGAATGTCAGGCGACGTGTTGCGCTCAAGGACCAATGTGCCATCGGCGATCAAGTCACGCGCGTCATAGCTGACGATTGGACCAAGACCGAGATAACCCAAATTGGTGGGACGAAGCAGCGCGTTGGCGGGGATAGGCAACTCCAAAGCACCCCCACGCAAACGAACAAGATATTCGTCAGGTGTCAGGCTCTTGTCGCGGTCCGTATAGTTCATGCCGAATTTGATAGCCGAGAAGAAGCCTTCGACCTCTTTTTCAACACCTACGCGATATTGTTTCAACTCGTCTTCGATGATGCGATTATTGTAGTAACCAGCTTGTGGAACCGTGCCACCGCCCCAGCCCAGCGGATCAGTCAGCCTGATAAGGGCAGGGTTGCTGTAGTCCAGCGTTGGCTGGAATACTGTGCCCGTCGGACCGGACGTGAAACGGATCGTGTCGGTTGCACCCAATGCTTGGCCGAAACCTGTTCCGGAATAAGCTTCAATGCTAAGTTCGTTACGGTCGGTTTTCGAATAACCCAGATCGATAAATGCTTTCCAGCCATCATCGCCTTTATACTCTGCGTTATATCCGAATGAGTAGAGGTCGGCCTTGCGCTGGAAAATGTCGTTGCGCACGACGCCCTGGACATTGTTGAATGTACCGGCAGTCACAAAGCCATCGGATACTGTGGCTGTTGCCGGATTGAAGGTTGTACCGAATGCCCCAAAACCCAGTGGCAGTTCGATCCCGCGCTTCGACTGATCGTCGTTAAAGTTGGAATAAAACGCGTCCAGTGTCATGCGGACGGTGTCCGATGCCTGATATTGCAACGTGCCATTGAGTCCGAGGCGCTTTAGCTGAGTCGAAGTCACATACGATTTCGATCCACCGATCACCGCTGGCGATGCCGCTGTGCCGGAACCGGCATATCCCCAGGCGTTAAATTCCTGAAGCTGGTAAGGCTCGTCCACATAAGAGGCCGACAGTGCGATACCAATGGTGTCATCTGCAAACTGGTCAACAAAGGTCGCGTTTGCACGATATCCATATTTCTTGGATCCCGCATTCAATGCGCCAAGATCGGCATAAGTCCCGCGTGCGCCGACGGCGAGTACGGACTTGCCGTAATCCAGCGGGCGGACCGTGCGGATGTCGATTGTACCGACAAGACCCTGACCGACGAGCGATGCAGTAGGTGATTTATACACCACCACCTGGCTGACGATTTCCGATGGATATTGGTCAAATTCTACGGCGCGGTTATCGCCAGTTGACGTTTGCTCGCGTCCGTTCAGCGTGGTCTGCGAAAAGTCGGGGCCAAAGCCGCGGATCGAAATATTGTTCGAACGACCATTCAGGCGCTGCGACGTAACACCGGGCAAACGCGCGATGGATTCGCCGATCGACGCATCCGGCAGCTTGCCGATATCTTCAGCGGAAACAGATTCAATGATCTGGTCCTTGTTCTTCTTTTCGTTGACTGCATTTTCCAGCGAAGCGCGGAAACCGGAAACGACGATGGCGTCTTCGTCTTCGGCGGCCGGTGCGGCGTCTTGTGCGAACACGGGTGCGGCAAATGCGGCAACCATCGCTACGCCAAGTGCGATGCGGCTGGCGCCATGCCCGAATTGGCGTGCTGAATTAAAGTGGAACTTGCCCATTATTCACTCCCCTAAATGGTTCCATCCAACTTTCGCGAACGGTAACCTGCTTCGTTTTGCATCCAGTCGAAAAATGCAGGATGCTATTTATGACCCTCACAAAATGCGCCGCATCCTCCGAATTGACCAGAAACCCACATACGTATTCAAAATATGCAGTGACGACTGTGGCGAATTGGCCACAGCGGCAGCAGTGGAGGTCTCCTAAACCAAGGATTTTTAGGCGTTTGCGTTTGGTTGCGCTTGCCGCGCTTTCCCTCTAACTTGCGTTCGGGAGTAGGAAAGGCGCTGACCAGCAATGGCGGGTAAAGCCACATCGTTTGATATCGCACAGCTTGCGGGCGTATCGCAGCCGACAGTTTCCCGCGCCCTGCGTGGAAGCCCCACTGTGTCTGAACAGACCCGGTTGCGCATTGAGGCTATTGCCAAACAACTCAATTATAAAGTCGACAAAAACGCTTCCAACTTGCGGCTGCAGGAAACCCGCACGCTTGCGTTGCTCTTCTTCGAGGAGCCTTCGCCCGACGACACCGGCATCAACCCGTTCTTTCTGTCCATGCTTGGATCGCTTACGCGTACATGCGCTCAGCGCGGCTATGACCTGCTCATCTCGTTCCAGCAATTGTCGGCGAACTGGCACGTCGATTATGAGGACAGCCGCAAGGCCGATGGCATCATCTTGCTTGGCTATGGTGATTATGAATTATACCGGGTGAAGCTGGAGCAGCTTGTCGAGCAGGGCACACATTTTGTGCGCTGGGGCTTTGCGCAAGAAGGACAGCCAGGCACGACCATAGGCTGCGACAACTTTCGCGGTGGTATTGATGCGGCGCGGCATCTGTTGGAGCATGGGCGGCGGCATATTGCTTTTTTGGGCGATGCGAGCAGCCATTATCCCGAATTTCAGGACCGCTACCGGGGTCTGTGCGAGGCGCAGGGGGGAGAGGGAATCATTGCGAACCCCAAATTGCAGATCGACGCCCTGAATGCGCAAGAAGCCGGATATGACGCAGCAACGCAGCTTATTGACAGCAAAGAGCCCTTCGATGCCATTTTCGCGGCCAGTGACACCATAGCTATCGGCGCCATGCGGGCGTTGCGCGAACGCGGGTTTGATATCCCAAGCGACGTCGCCATCATCGGTTTTGATGATATCCCGGCAGCTAGCCTCACTCACCCGCCACTGACAACCATCCAGCAGGATTACCGCCTGGCGGGTGAGATACTGGTTGACGGGGTACTGAAGCAAATCCGGAACGAGCAGGCGCCCACCGCGGTTCTGCCAGCCAAGTTGATTGTCCGCAAATCCTGCGGCGCGCACTAACACCGTTCGCGCCTTATACGTATGCGTAAAGCCCAATGGGCTGGCTTGGGATTGCGGCCCTGTTCGTATTCTGCCAGCCTGAAATGATAAAATTATAAGGGAGAGAGTGATGGAAAAGCCGCGTCAGGGCTTCTGGGGGCTGTGGAATATCAGTTTTGGCTTTTTTGGAATCCAGATCGGTTTTGCGCTGCAGAACGCGAATATGTCGCGGATATTCCAATCACTGGGTGAGAGCCTCGACAATCTCACCGCGTTATGGATCGCTGCGCCGTTGACCGGGCTTTTGGTTCAGCCGATCATTGGACATATGAGCGACCGGACTTGGCTGGGTCGCCTTGGGCGCCGGCGACCATATTTTTTGGCCGGAGCAATCCTGGCGTCCGCCGCGCTGTTCATCATGCCTTTGTCGCCGTCATTGTGGGTCGCTGCTGGCATGCTGTGGGTTCTGGATGCATCGATTAACGTCTCGATGGAGCCATTCAGGGCGTTTGTGGGCGACATGCTGCGCAAGGATCAGCACACCGCCGGCTATTCGCTTCAGACCGCCTTTATCGGTGCAGGCGCGGTGGTGGGTTCCATCTTCCCTTGGGCTCTTGACCATATTGGCGTTGCGAACGAGGTTGCGGGCGGTGGTATTCCGGACACCGTCAAGTACAGCTTTTGGTTTGGTGGGATCGTATATCTTTTGTCGGTCCTCTGGACCGTGTTCACGACGCAGGAATATAGCCCGGACGAACTGCGCGCGTTTGATTCCGCTGAGCAGATCGATACGCACGCCACGGTGCGTGCCTTGGCTGCACGCTCGACCAACGGCGCATTTGCCTGGATTGGAGCAGGCGCTGCTGTTTGTGCGCTTGTCTTTCTGGCTGGTCTGGAAAAGGAAATGTACCTGCTTGGCGCGTTGCTGATTGCTTATGGTGTGGCAAGCATCATTGCCATTCGCCTCGCGAAAAGCGGACGTGACAGCAACATGCTCAGCGACATTGTGGGCGATTTTTCCGGCATGCCCGACATCATGAAAAAACTCGCGCTGACGCAGTTTTTCAGTTGGTCTGCCTTGTTCATCATGTGGATTTATACCACGCCAGTGGTCGCTCAATATGCCTTTGGCGCAAGCGACCCAGCATCTGCCGCTTATAATGCCGGTGGCAATTGGGTTGGAATATTGTTCGCTGTGTACAATGGCGTTGCTGCGCTGGCCGCATTGTTCCTGTTGCCTATCATGGCACGGCGGGTTGGCAAGGTCCGCACACATATGATCTGCTTGCTTGCGGGAGCTGCGGGCTTTGCAGCATTTCTTTTCATCAGGGACCCCCAGTTGCTCCTTGTTGCCGAAATCGGCATTGGCATTGCTTGGGCATCGATATTGGCAATGCCTTACGCAATCCTCGCCTCAAGCCTGCCGCAGCAAAAGCTTGGCATCTATATGGGTCTGTTCAATGTGTTCATAGTGGTGCCGCAGCTTCTGGTCGCAACTGCCATGGGCACCGTATTGAAGCATTATTTCCCCACTGAACCCATTTGGACAATGGCGGTAGCCGCAGTGGTTATGGCGCTGGCCGCGCTAGCTATGTTGCGCGTGAAAGAGGAATCAAGCTGACGGTTGCTCCTGGTTTTTGATTTCCGCTTCCAGACGGCGTGACACCGCTTCTGGAGAGCCAGTATATTTGGCAAGCCGTGAGTAGATGAGCGGGATGAGAACCAGCGTGATCAGCGTTGCAATGGTAACGCCAAAGACAATGACCACACCGATGGCAGAGCGTGCAGCGCCGCCAGCACCGCTGGCGATGGCGAGTGGGATAGCACCGAACACCGTTGCAATAGAGGTCATCAAAATGGGACGCAGCCGGCGCGCTGCGGCTTGCTCGATGGCCTCAAGGATTTCCATGCCTTCATCGCGTAGCTGGTTGGCAAATTCGACGATCAGAATGCCGTTCTTCGCCGCCAACCCGACGAGCATGACGATACCAATCTGGCTATAGAGGTTCAACGTCGTGCCGGTAAGCGCAAGGCCAATGATGCCGCCGCCGACAGCCAACGGCACCGTGGTGATGATGGTAGCTGGGTGGACAAAACTTTCAAACTGCGCCGCCAGAACCAGATACACCAGCAGGATCGTCAAAAAGAAAACGATGAGGATGGACCCGCCGGTTTCCTTGAACGCCTGGCTTTCACCGCGATAGCCAACGGCCAGAACTTCAGGTGATGCAGCGGCCTGTTCTTCCAAAAAGCTTAGCGCTTGCCCCATGGAATAGCCCGGGGCCAGCGCACCCGAAAGGGTAATGGCGCGCAGCTTGTTGTAACGGCCCAGATCCCGCGCGCCGGCGGTCTCTGTATATTTGATCACATTGGCCAAGGACACAAGCGCACCGTCCCGTGTGCGCAACTGGATGGCGGCCAAATTCTCCGCCGTGGCGCGGTCTGCGGCATCAGCCTGAACGATGACCCGATATTCTTCGCCGCGGTCCACATATGTCGAGACCCTGCGCGAACCCAGCAATGATTGCAGCGCCTGGCTGACGTCCGCTACGGACACGCCCAGGTCACCTGCGCGCGCTGTATCGACCTGGATTTCCATCTGCGGCTTGGTTTCCTTGTAATCGGAGTCAAGATTCACAATGCCCGGATTTTCGCTCGCTGCCGCTAAGATGCGGTCGCGCGCTATACTCAGCGATTCATAAGTGGAGCCCGCGATGACGAAGTTTAGCGGCTGACCACGACCCCGCCCAATGGACGACCGGGCTGCGCCATTCCCACGCACTGCAGGCATTTCGGCCAGTATCTTGTTGACCTGCGCAACGACATCTTCGGTTTTCTCGGTGCGTTCTTCCCAAGGCTTTAGGAAGATGACGAAGGTGCCAGTATTGAAATCATCACTGGCCGAGAACCCACCTGGCGTGCGTTGGATAACCGAACGTACGGTGCCTTTTTCAAGCAATTTCAGCAGGGGGTCGGATGCCTGCAACATATATTTGTCCATGGCTTCATAGCCAGTGCCTTCCGGCGCAGAAATATTTGCGTTCAAGATGCCGACATCTTCGGCAGGCGCAAGTTCAGACTGAATTGTTGTGAACAGGAACCCTGCTACGACGAGAAACGCCAGCACCCCCAATGATGCAACCAATGGTTTGGCTATGACGCGCGATAACAGGTTCGCATAACGTTTTTCAACGCGCTGGAACTTATCGTCGACCCATGATGCGATGCGGCCGCGCTTTTCCTGTTTAAGCAGTTTGGAGCAGAGCATCGGCGCAAGGCTGAGCGCAACGAAGCCCGAAAAGGCAATTGCCGCGATCATCGCTCCAGCCAATTCCCGGAAAAGCAGACCGGTTTGACCAGCCAGAAACATGACGGGCACAAACACCGCACACACGACGATGGTGGTTGATATGACGGCAAAGGCGACCTGACGCGTCCCGGTTACGGCCGCGACCAATGGCGGCTCCCCTTGTTCAATCCGGTGGTAGACATTTTCGAGGACGACAATGGCATCGTCGACCACAAGGCCAATGGCCAGCACCAGCGCCAGCAATGTCAAAAGATTGATGGAAAATCCGAACATCCAGAGCACGGCAAAGGTAGCAAGCAGGCAAATCGGTACAGTCACGGCAGGAATGATCGTGGCGCGCCAGCTTCCCAAGAACAGGAAGATGACGAGCACAACCAGTGCAGCGGCTTCTGCCAAGGTTGTCCAAACACCGCCAATGGCCTTGCTGATGAACTGCGAATCGTCTGACCCGACGGTAATAATCATGCCACGCGGCAATGAAGGTTTGATCTGTTCGGCCAGCGCCTTGGCGCTTTCGGCGACAGCCAATGTATTTGCGCCTGACTGACGGACTATGCCAAGGCCCAGTGCCGACTGTCCGTTCAACCGGAAAGCGGCGTACGGGTTTTCGGGGCCAGTTTCGACACGAGCAACGTCGGAAAGCCGCGTGAGTGATCCATCAGCGCCACGCGCAACCACAAGCTGCCGGAACTCGGCTTCGTTACCAAAGGGACGACTAACCCGAAGCGTGACATTCTGGTCGGTAGATTCCAGGCGACCAGCGGGGAGTTCGACATTTTGGTTGCGCAACGCGTTTTCGATATCGAGCGGCGTCAATCCCAACGCGGCGAGGCGGTCAGGCTGAAGCCATATCCGCATGGAAGGACGTGCTTCGCCGCCGACAAATACGCGCGCAACGCCGTCTAACGCCGAGAAACGGTCAACCAGATTCCTGTCTACATAATCGCTGAGTTCCAAACGCGACCAGCCGGGTTTGGAGACAACAAGGAACAAGATCGGCGACGCATCGGCATCGACCTTGCGCACTTCGGGTGCCAAAACTTCTTCCGGTAAGTCATCCGCGACGCCGCCAACCCGGTCACGGACGTCGTTGGCCGCGCTGTCCACAGGACGGCCTGGTGCAAATTCTATTGTGATGTCCGACTGCCCATCGCGCGAGCGCGAAGTAATGGTTTGGATCCCTTCAATCCCGGCCAGAGCATTTTCGAGCACTTGCGTTACGCGTGTTTCCACGACGCTTGCTGCAGCGCCAGTGTATGCCGTACCAACCGACACAATGGGCGGTTCCGTATCGGGATATTCGCGGACCGGGAGGTTCAAAAATCCGACAATGCCGACGAGCACCATCAAAATCGCCAGTACGGCTGCGAAAACGGGGCGCCGGACCGAGATGTCGGAAATGCTCATTTCAGTTCCGGCTCACTGTGCTTTTTTGGATTTATCGTTGTCTTTGGCTTTGCCCGTGCGGACCGTTGCGCCATCGGAGAGCTTTACGACGCCCTCTGTCACAATCCGGTCGCCCGCCTTCAGACCTTCAACCACCTCGACCAGATTTCCGTCACGCGCTCCCGTTTTCACCGGCATCCGCTTGGCCTTCAGATCTGACCCAATGACATAGACAAAACTTGTCTGCCCTTCACGAACCAGCGAGAGTTCGGGAACTGCTGGCGATACCCGGGTCTTTGACGTGATTGTCACCGAAAGCAACATACCGGGCTTCAGCAGCGCGTTGCGGTTCGGTAAAACAGCTCGCAAGGTGGCGGTGCGCGTTTGTGGATTGATCACTGGGTCGATCGCCACGATGTTACCCGACGCTATATAATCAGGAAAAGCAGACGCCTTTGCGGTGATGCTTTGCCCGACCTGAACATTCGACAGCATCGTTTCAGGTATGGTGAAGTCCAGTTTGATCGAACTGAGATCGCTAACCGCGGCAATTTCGTCGCCAGCACTAACCACAGCGCCAACGGAAATACGGCGAAGCGACACCTGACCGGAAAACGGTGCACGCACAACGCGGTCGCCGATGGAAGCGCGCGCTTCGTTTGCGGCTGCCTTTGCCGCGGCTGCGGATGCTGTTTGGGCATCGAGGCTTGCGTTGGTTGCAAAACCGCGCCTGTGTAGCTCACTAACGCGCGAAAGCTGTTGCTCGGCCTGACGGGCTATTGCCTGAGCGCTGGCTAGGGATGCCGTTTCCTGGCCCTGCGCGAGCACCGCCAGCATTTGGCCTTGTTTAACATAATCTCCGTCGGAAAATCCAAGCTGCGTAATCCGTTCGGTCACTGGCGCACGCACAGATACCTGTTCATTGGCATTCGCAGTGCCAACGGCCACATAACGTTCTGAAAATTCATGCGATACGGCTGGAGCCACGGTGACCAGCGGGGTTGGCCGTCCGCGCTTTTCTTCAGCTCCGCCACCACAGGCTGCCACACAGAAGATCAACGATAGAATGATTGGCTTACGCATTGTTCACCGGGAAAGGAGAGGAGAATACCTCAGTTTACGTGTTGGCTGATCTTGCATCAATCACC
>JANMJX010000058.1:0-10302 GCA_031371575.1 Sphingomonadales bacterium | reverse complement strand
CGGAGGTTGTATCCGAGAGCGAGGCGTGCGCGCTGATAGCTTCGACGGCTGTAACGACGCCCCTGGACATTTGACCAAGCCCGTGAACGAAGCTCAGTCGATTCAACCAGATGGATTCAGAGGACTCGCTGGAAAATTGTGGAACGCGGAAGAGCGTTTTCAATACCGGCAATATCACAACGGCAGATCAAGTGGATTTCGCGAACACAACTTCTCGACCAAGCTAAATCGTTTAATGAGGCCTTTCGGCTCAAAATAAGGCGTTGCTTTGCATGGCCTAAAGTCGTCAGAAACGCTCGTTTTTGTAATTCCGCACAGGTAAAAGCCAAGTAATAGTGAACGCTGACGCTACTCATAGTCGAGCAGATCTCCCGGCTTACATTCGAGCGCATCGCACAGTTTCTCCAGCGTTTCGAACCGCACTCCTTTCACTTTGCCCGAGCGGAGCAGCGACAAGTTGGTTTCGCTAATCCCGATATGGGCGGCCAAGTCCTTTGCCCGCATCTTTCGCCTGGCAAGCATGACATCGAGTGTAACAATAATCCCCATGACTTAGATGATCTGCGCATGGTCGGCGTTGATCTCCGCTGCCAATCCAAATGCGCGCCCAAAAAGTCGAATTGCAAGTCCTATGCAGCCAAGGACAATATGCGCACTGAGATAGCCGCCAAAGGCCGGATTGTGCTGTCCCGGATCAGGCCCGAACACAATAGCGGCAACAGCGCTCGCGATTAGCCATTCGCCTAGACGTCCAAGGGTCTTGCCACTTGTTGCAGCTAGGACCTCGCCCGATTCGAAAGCCTTAAACAGACTGCGTGCGGTCCATAGGGTTGCAAGAAGCATAGCCGCCGGCAAGGCAGCAACGCATGCCTCCAACATTGCCTGTATCGCGGCACCTGCATCAGGACCGCCAAATGCAATGACAAGCCCTTTAAGGGGAATATAGGCAACCTCCGAAAAAAGCAGGAAACAGCCAAGCCCAAACACCCAGCCAAAAATGCTCTTCAGAGTCCGGCTTTTGCGTTGAAGGTCAACGAGATCAGTTTTCATCACGTACGCTCCCTTGCTCAAGCTATGGCTACACGCACCGACACGATGCCTGCGTCAATTCGGATTTCCGTACCTGTCGTAGGACGCTCCGCCGATGCGGCCATTTGCGCATGCATCGTGATGGTGACAAAGCCCAAAGCCACTAAAGCTGGGATTGCCTTTAAGCTCCATCGCCGAGCGGGTGAACAAGAAAATTTTTTATGCTTCATATTAGCTTCTCCAATTAATTTATGTATGACATAAATTAGATTAAATATTAGGTCAAGTGAATAATGTCATGTGGCTGCAGAAAACGATAATTCGGCTTCTAATATCACAAGGTTGACAAGAGCTCTTGACAGGCAAATATTCTGCCTGTAAAGAACTCTTGTCATCAAGGAGTGTGCCAGTTGGAAAATCGTGTGAAAGATTATCGCGAGAAGGCCGCGTGGAGTCAGGGCGAACTGGCCCGGCGTCTGGGTGTTTCGCGGCAGACGATCAATGCGGTTGAAACGGACAAATATGATCCCAGCCTTCCGCTCGCGTTGCGCATGGCAAAGCTGTTTGTCTGCCAGGTGCCAGATATTTTTGTCGATCATTGGGAACCAGAAGGAAATTGATATGAACATCGTGACATCGGAGGCGAAAATGCAAAAGGGTCTTAAACTGATTTTTCAGATGGCATTTGGCGGTTTGCTTGGCGGACTTGCAGGCTATTTTGGGTTGGGATTGCTGGATGCGGAAAATATGGCAATCGATCAGGTGATGGTCAGCGGTGTTGGCCTTATCTATTTGCTGATGGGATTGATCTGCGGCTTTGGTCTGGTCGCGCCCAAATTGGGGTCCAGCATCTTGAATGTTGAAGACGCAGACGAGATTCGTGATCAGCGCCGCGTTTTGACCGGTTCGACATTGTGCATGATTGCGCTGGGTGCGGCCTTGATTGTGTTGCCCTTGGCTGGAGCGGATGGACCAATTTCGCCGGTTGCGGCTTTTGGCGGATTGCTCGCGGCGCTGGCGCTGCTGATTGTCGTGTCGATCCGGGATTGGAAATATTATGACGAGATGATGTTGCAGCTCAGCCGCGATGCCGGGAATTTGGCTTTTTGCGGTATCGGGACAGTGATCCTGATCTGGGCATCCGCCGCATCGCTTGGGCTGGTTGCCGCGCTAACGCCGCTCGCGCTGGTTGCGATCATATCGGGCGGGTTTTTGCTCGCCATCTTTGTCGCGAGCGCCCGAAAGGGTTTGCTCCGGCCACGTTGAGTTCCAATAGCAGGTGAAAATCGGCCGAAGGATTTCCCGGTATCTTTCGAGCCCAACGCCAGTTCACGCCCCAATGCATCCGGCAATCAATGGTGGTCGAGATATCTCCAAATTTCGGAAATCACCACAGAACCTTCGCCGACGGCAGAAGCAACACGTTTGACCGAATTTGATCTTACATCGCCGACAGCAAAAATGCCGGGCTGCGACGACGCATAGCGCGAGCTGACCAAATTAGCGCCACATTTGACGAAGCCTTTGTCATCGAGTTCAACCAGCCCCGAAAGCCAACCGGTATTCGGGGCGGCACCTACCATGATGAACAATGCACCAACATCAAGGTGGACGGATTGGCCGTTCTCATCCAGCGTCACATGCGTGAGGCCGCTTTCACCGTGTAATTCGGTCACCTTGCTGTTGAAGTGAATGGTGATTTTAGGGTCGGCTTCAAGACGGCTGCTGAGATAATTGGACATGGAAGCAGCAAGGCTGTCGCCTCGTACAAGCACGTGAACATGCTTCGCCGATCGGCTCAGGAACATGGCCGCCTGACCGGCGCTATTGCCGCCGCCAATGATTGCAGCATCACGGTTGCGACAGAACCGCCCCTCCATGTCGGTGGCAGCATAATAAACACCTGCACCTTCATAATATTCAAGTCGGCCAAGCGGCAGTCGTTGGTATTGGACTCCTGAGGCAATCAGTATTGCGCGCGCGGAAACGATTTGCCCGTCGTCAAGCGTAACGCAGAACGTCCCATCTTCCTGCTTATGGACAGCTGTCGCGCGGCTCGGCACCGAAAAACATGTGCCAAATTTCATCGCCTGAATCTGTCCGCGCCAGACAAGGTCCGCGCCTGAAATTCCGGTTGGAAAGCCCATATAATTTTCGATGCGGCTCGACGTGCCGGCCTGGCCGCCAATCGCGAGCTCGTCTATCACCAGTGCCTTGATGCCCTCCGCACCTGCATATACGGCGGCGGCAACCCCGGCAGGACCTCCCCCGACAATCAACAGGTCTGCGGTCATACCATCGGGAATATCTTGTAAGAGACCTAATAACCTTGCGATCTCTTTGGGTGTAGGATTGTCCACGCAGTGGTCTTTGCCGAAAATGACCGCCGGATTATTATGGCCGATCGCGCAAGTTCGCGCGCTCTCCTTGGCCTCATCACTATTTAGATCATATGAAACAAACGGGATTTTGTTACGCGAGGCAAAGCTGGCAATGCGCTGGATCGCGGGGTCTTGGTCAGCACCAATTAGGATGAGCGCTCCATCGTCGGCTTCGACTTGACGTCTTCTTCGGGCCGCCAAAACAGAAATGACGATGTCCGACATCTCAGGGATCTTCGACATAAGGTCAAGCATCGCCTCACGCGGCACCTCTAATGTTCGGGTATCGCGCACGGCGCGCATCGGCATTGTGAAGGCGCCGCCGTTCAAAAACGCTATTTCGCCCATGAACTGGGTCGGGCCAAGCGTTGAGGCAAGCAGACGGCGGTCATTGAACGGATCAACCACCTCAACCTCTCCGTCTTCAATATAGACGAAGCGATCTATGGGGTCGCCGATGCGCGCCAGATATTCCCCTTATTTGTAGGTTTTTTGCGCTCCGATCCTGCCCATCGCCGCGACATGTTCGGGATGCAAAGGCGTGCGCCGCATGGTCGACAGGTCTTCGGCAATATTTTCCATATTAGAGTTCCGTTTGTATCAATCATTCCTGTCAGCCGCGCTTCGAGGCCCCATCATCTGGCGAGCCCAAGACTGGTAAATGGCAGATATTTGTCGAAGCGGCACTGTTTTTGTCGACATATCCCCGGCCGATTTCGGGCGATGCGCCGTCGCGGATTCGCACGGTTAAGCTTTTGCGTATCACGCGTGGATCTGAAAAAAAAGCCGGAGCAGCGAATGCTGCCCCGGCCCTTCCTCCCCCGAGGAACGCGTGATTTAGAATTTGAACTTTGCAGACGCGCCATAGAAACGTGGCGGTGAAGGATAGCCCGAAAGGCTGCCCGACTGCGCAACGGACGCGAAGATGACTGGATTATATTTTGGTTCGGTCAGGTTACGTCCCCAGATGCTGAGTTCAAGACCATTTGCCAAGGCAAAGGCGACGGACGCATTAAGCGACTCAATCGCGGCTTTGTTCGGCAAGCCTTGAGCGATCTGATAGGCGCTGTTGAGCTGATAATCGGAATGCAGGATAAGTGCGTTACCGCCACCAACCTCGATATTATACGTACCGCCGACTGACACGCTGTGCTTCGAAATGCCACTCGGTGTAAAGCCAGTTAGGTTCGTAGGCGTTATATTGTTTCCGGCGTTAAACGCGGAACCGCCAGTAAACTTGTCATATTTCGGATCGAGATAGGTATAAGAGGCTGTGAAGTTCAGACCGCGTGTTGGGGAAATTGTTGCATCTATTTCCATCCCCTTGGTTGACTGCTTCTCAGCATTTCCAAGAACGAATCCAGTGCCGGAGAATACGTTGCTTTGGAAGCCTTTGAGAACCTGCTTGAAGACAGCGAGGTTAAACCCGAAGCCGTCAAATTGACCCTTTAGCCCGATCTCGTAAACAGTAGCATCCTCCGGTCCGGCAAATCGTGTGCCTGTCGTGAGGTTGTTTAATGCAAGACCTGCACCGCGAATGGGCGATGCGGCCGGAGCTGGACTTTGAGCGGACGAACCCGGGATGAAGTCGGTCGGAAAAGGTCGGCTGTCAGTCGACAGGTTGAATGACGTCGCCTTGAAGCCAGTGGCATAAGTAATATATCCGCTGATCCGTTGATCGAACTTATAACTTGCGCGGAGCGTGTAGGACCAATCGCTATCTTTAGTCTTTCCGCTTTCAACAGCATTCGGATAATTCAGAAATGGCGGAAGGAATTGCAACGGACGAAGTCCGAGGAACGGGTTAAAGGTAGGGTTGGCTGCCACAACAGCAGGAACACCCGCATTTACGCCTGTTCTTACCAAATCGATGCCGGAAAACACGTCAGTTGACGTATTGTTCGATGCAACGGCCTTTTTATCATTGGTATAGTTAAATCCACCGGTCAGGGTGAGTCCGTCAATAACTTCAAAATCGACCTGCCCAAAGAAAGAGTAGGACTCATCTTTATAATCGAAATTCTCGGTCCGGCCCTGTCCTTGCGCGCCAAATTGTGTTGTCGGCGTTGCAGCGGGCAGACCATTAAGCACGCGAATAAGCGCTTCGTTGCCGCCATATGCGCCCCCGCTAAGCAAATTCGCATAGTTCCGGAAATCACGGCCAAATGTTAAGCCTGACGATATATCGATATTTTCCTTAAAGTAAAAGCCCCCTAATAGGAAGTTCAATGGGCCGTCAAAATCCGATGCAATGCGCACTTCCTGCGTATATGTATCGATTTTAGTATTGGCAAAGTTGGATCCGATAAGGTCGGCACTGGTAAAATCAGAATCTTGATTGGTGAAGGAGCGAACTGCACGATAAGCGGATACGCTTGTTAGCGAAAGTTGATCAGTCAAATCCCAATCAATCTGCCCCGAAAAGCCATAATTTTTGATGTCGTTGACAGATTCAAAATTTTGATAGGTGGTATAGGAAAATGGCTTGTTACGATCAATATTACCGCCAAGCGCGCCGACGGCTGCACCTGTAGGACCATTGAATACGTTTGCTACACCGCAGCAGACTTCATCAATCTTGTCATAGTCGCCAATCAAGCGCACTTTGACAGTATCGCTTGGCTCCCACAATATTTGTCCGCGCACGCCCCAGCGGTTGCGGTCGTTTGAAGTCGTATTCAGGTTAACGACGTTGATATAACCGTCGCGCTTGTTGAAGTTTCCTTCGATCGAGACCGCCAGCGTGTCAGCAATTGGACCCGTTACATTTCCGCGCACAACGATTGCGTTGTAATTTCCGTAAGAGATTTCAGCACCGCCGCCGAACTCGAACTGCGGTTCTTTCGTCACGATACTGATAATACCTGCCGATGCGTTTTTACCAAACAGTGTAGATTGCGGACCACGCAGCACTTCAACTCGCTGAATGTTGGCAAGGTCGCCAATTTGTGCTGCTGAACGTGAGCGATATACGCCATCGATGAACACACCGACTGATGGTTCAATACCAGCGTTATTGGCACCATTGCCGAAGCCGCGAATGATGAAATTGGTGTTTGCCGAACTTTGAAGTTGTCCAACCTTAAGTGAAGGTACAAGTGTTTGAAGGTCGATCAGATCGCGAACCTGTGCACGTTCGATTGTTTCCGCACTTGTGACAGAAACCGATATTGGCACATCTTGCAGCGTTTGTTCGCGCTTGGTCGCGGTCACGATGATGACATTGTCGTCAGCTTCGTCGCTGGCTTGTGGTGTATTGTCTTGTGCAAAGGCAGCTGATCCCACGCTCAGCGAAGCGATGCTGATAGTTGACAGCATAGCCGTCTTCAGCAGATGATTTCCCAATTTCATGTTCACTCTCCTGTTTGTCTCTCGATCCCGTCTTTTGCGGGTTTTTCTTGGGGATGAAACTTTGTACTTGCCCCCAGCATCCCACTGAGTTGCCGTAAAGCATCCCAGCTAATAACCGCACAAATGCTGCGCAGCAATTGCTTAGTTTCATTCACAAAAATATAGTGGTCTGTGCGATAAAAATGTAACGAACGTTTGCACGCGCAATATTGCGAAACGGAAAACTATTATGCCGAAAATGGTCAAAAAGGGCGATTTGCCCTCAAAAATTTGTGCCGCGTGTAACAAGCCGTTCGCTTGGCGCAAGAAATGGGCCAAGGATTGGGAGAATGTGCGATTTTGCTCGGACCGGTGCCGAAAAGCTCGTTAAATGCAGGCATTAAAACCAGCTTTGATCCGAAACCACTTAGCCAGCGATGGCACGCAACATACCCTCAGTTTAATTGGCTTATCGTGCGGTTGAATAACGTTAAAACCATCAAAGCGATTTGGCGATGCATTGAAAAGATTGCCTTTGGGATTGACTAATGATGCTTTGACCGTTGTTGACTTGCCAGTCAGCTTTTGCGATCGATAATGTTCTGCAATGGGCATTCAAGTCGCCAACGGAAACCTGACAGCGCAAATTCCCGCTTAACCTGACCCTTGAGACCCAAGCTGACCATTTTGTCGGTTACGGTCGTACCAAAGCCGTTGCGTGTGGGCGGAACGACCGGCGGTCCGCCCGCTTCGGTCCACGTCATTACGAGCTGGACAGATTCTGGACCCGACTCAATGTGCCATGAGATTGCAATGCGTCCCTGGTCGTTCGACAACGCACCATATTTACTGGCGTTGGTGGTGAGCTCGTGGATCGCCATGCCAATGGTCTGAACCGAGGAAGGTGATAGGTGCACAATATCGCCACCTATAACGATGCGTCCTCCAATGAGATCCTTGAAATGGTTTAGCTGTGCGCGCACAAGTGTATCGAGTTCGACGCCCTTCCACTCTTTTTCGACGAGCAAATCCTGACCTGCAGCAAGCGACTGCACACGGTCAGAGAATTTGCGCATGAATTCACCGTGGTCAGCTCCACTGGTGTGGTGTGCCACCGACATGACAACCGCTAGCAAATTCTTTGCCCGATGATTAACTTCGCCCATCAGAAGCTGAATATGGCCGTCACGGGTTTTCTGTTCGGTGATGTCAAGATTTGTACCCACGACCCACTCCGTTTTTCCATCGGGGCCTGCACGGGCTGTTTCCACCGCGCGAATGAAGCGAACCGCGCCGTCGTCACGTCGCAAGATGCGAAATTCACGCGTACTTGCACCGCAGTTGGATAAAGTGCCTTGCAAGACGGCGTCTTGCTGCTCTGCATCTTCGGGATAAACACTGCTTAAATAGTCACTATACCGCACAGTTCCGTCCGGCGTTGGTGTCATGCCATAAAGTTCAAACATCGTGTCATCCCAACGGATGCAACCGGATGCGACATGCCATTGCCAAAGTCCGATGCCGGCGGTTTGAATAGCTAATTGCGTTTTTACTTCGCTTTCATGGAAATCATCAATAGCTTGTTTTCGTTCGGCAATCTGCTGTTCAAGCTCGCGGACTATCTGCTCTTTTGCATTGGCCAATTCCCGGTTCACTTCTCGTTCGCGGATCAACTGCCGGTTTGCTGTTTGCATGCCAAGCACCAGCAATAACTCGGTTGTTACGACAAATATATAAAATGCAAGTGGGACCCCAGCGCCTTCGAGCTTGAATGTGTTCGCTGGCGGAATAAAAAAATACCAAGCAACAATACCGCATATAACCGAAGACAGGCATCCCATTCGAACGCCGAATAAGAACGACGTTATGAAGACCGCCGGGAAAAATGTGACGAAGGGAAATCCAGAAGGCAGCACAGGATCGGCTACGATACGCAGCAGCCAGGCCATTGCAAAAATTGTTATCGTCAATATCAAACTGACAAGAGGGCTGCCATTTGCCAAAGGAAGGCGTTCAATCCACCGCGTGACTCGAACCGAATTGCCGTATTCTGATGTTTTTTTCGCCATAGCAACCTTAACCTAACCGCATCACTACTTCCGACGAGGTGCCGCCTAAAGCTAAAGTTCTGAGGAACGGAGGTAATCGTCCGCAGCTGTGTTTGTCAACGACGCCATCATTGACCATGCCCCGGGTTGCCCGAAGGAACGGGAAAGTCATCGAGTTTACCTGGAATATTGGGATCGGTTGCCATTGCGGAAATACAGACCGCTCTATTCCGACAGTAGACCAGTTAGGCCTGAGCTAGAATTTCCGAGATGGTTTGGGCGGACGCGTGCTGCTATCTGAGAACGCATAAGTTAAGCGTTTTCAATTTGCGCTGCGACTTATGTATTCGTCTGATCGACATTCAAGGGGGCATATTCCCCAGTGCCAGATTGGGCAATCTCTATACAGGGTGCAGCTACCATGCAGCGCCATCCTGTATATCAGATTAATTATGCATGCTCGGTAAGCACCGCTGACTTTTGAGAAAAAGCGAATATCCAATCGAGCCCATTCCATGCAACATCATCATCCACGTTGCGGACTCAGGAACGGCGACTGTCAGTACCAGCTAACCTTTGACGGTTGCGCCACTAAAGGCCAGACCTTATTGGAAGTGCGCATATATTCTGTTTGTTGTACCAAAACGGTTTTTGTAAGAACGTGCATAGGTAACTTCGTATGACGACTTGATCCAGCCTGTTTGCCCGCAGCTAGCTGAAAAGCATCTGCCCGAATCAATACCGAATGCTTACCACGCTGGACCGCGGCCCACGATCGCATTGAACGGGCGCCCCTTCTGTCATCGCCAGAATGCAGGTCGCGCCAGTTTTCGTCATTTTGTGATGGAAATATGGTGCCGGCTACAAGGTTCGAACTCGTGACCCCCTGATTACAAATCAGAAATGTATTTGTTTTGTTCCGTTCACTTTTGTTCTACAATGCTATTTAAGACTATGAATATCAACAAAAATCATTTTTTAATTGTTCACGGCTGTTCATCTATGTTCCGTCCTAGCTTACGATTTTTGTTGCCCCGATGTTGCCCCGAGAGTAGCATTCGGTATGCCCAAAGTGCTAACTGTAAAAGCCATTGATGCATTGAAGCCTGCTCCGCAGGGTAGCCGCTATGATTTGGCAGATGCCATTGTGCCAGGGTTTGGAGTTCGCGTCACCGACAAGGGATCGAAGTCTTTCATACTCACCGCCAGATTTCCGGGTAGCCAAAACCCAACGCGTCGGACGATTGGTAAAGTGGGATCGCTCGAATTGGCCGATGCACGAAAGGTTGCCCGCGATTGGCTCGACATGCTGCTGCGTGGAAATGACCCATCACCCCTCGCGCTAGCTGATACCGGCGCGACGACGAGGGTAACTGAAACATTTGAAGATATCGCACAGCAGTTTTTAAAACTGCATGTGAAACGCAATAAATTGAGAACGGTGGGCGAAATTGAAAGGCTCATAAATCGCGAAATGCTGCCGAAATGGCGGACCCGCGAATTTGTATCCATCC
>JANMJX010000022.1:0-10164 GCA_031371575.1 Sphingomonadales bacterium | reverse complement strand
CAGCAGCCCAAAACCTCCGCAAACTCGCCAAGCTGCTCCCGATCCCGGTCGCAGCCGCAGCCTGAAAAGGCCGCCACCGTCGCTCGCCTTCCTCTGGCAACTAAGATCGACGCCGCCAAATCCGACTTTTTCAACAGAATTCACAACATTCCAGACATTATTACCAGTTGATTTGGTCCACAAAAGCAGTCGTAGGCGGTGGGAAAATGGAAGCTGAACGAATGGCCGGTTTTGCGAATCGGAAAATGCTGAACGAAAGTCTGGAATGTTAGCGGCATCCGCCCTTAACCTTCGCGCTAATGTTCATGTTTGGCAGATCGTTATAGGCGTTTTGCAAGATCCGTTGGATCCGGCCTGTAATATATCTTCAGCATTTGAAGGTCCTTATGTCCAGTGATCGCAGATAATTCCAAAATATTGAACTTTGAAGCAATTTTCGTCGTGGCCTCTCGTCTGCTGTCGTGAAAACGCACGTGAAGCAATTTTTTGCCTCGTCGTGCTTTTCGAAACACCGAGTCTAGCGTTCCCGGCTTAATCGGAAAAACGCGATCCTTGTGGTTTCTAGGACCCAGCAACTTAAGTAAATGTATAGCTTCCTGCGAGAGCGGAACGTCCCTCTCCTCTCCATTCTTGGTCATATCAAGGTGAGCATATTGCAGGTCGAAATGGATCTCGCCCCAATCCAGTGACAAAATCTCGCCACGGCGCATGGCGGATAGCACAGCTAACCTAAAAGCAGCCGCCACCCATTGCTCCGTTGTTTGTGGTATAGAATTCCCGTTCCAGCCAAGTTGCTCCTCAAGAGAAGTGCGATCCATATCGCTGACTCTTTGAGTGCGGGGCCTAGGTTTTTTTGGCTTCTCGATCATCGATATTGGGTTAATCATGATCCCTACTTCCCACTCCCTTATGGCTTTTGAAAATACGGCTGAAATTAAACAGAGTTCACGATGTACCGACGAGGCAGATACTTCCTGCAGCCGCTTATCTCTCCAACGCGCCATATCGGGGCCTGAGATTAAGTTAGCTGGCTTGCAAAAAACGTCGTAATCTCGGGCAAGTTTTTTCAATCTGATCTGCTCCCACGGCCCGCCACGCTTCTGGCAAGATATCTCTCGACTGTAACGAAGAAGCATTTCCGCGCCGGTAAAGGCTGAGGGGTCAGCGGGTGCCGATTTTATTCGCTCAATCGAGGTTCCTTGCAGAAGTTTGGTTTCAGCTTGAGCAGCCCAATCGATAGCCTCCCGTTTGGTGTCAAAAGTTGCCGACACGCTTTTTCCGTTGCGCCGAACTTGAGCACGATATGAATTCTTTCGTTTTTGAACAGTTGCCATCTTCAACTCCATGCTACGTTTGATTGCATGCAGTTCGTTAACGCGCTTGGCACAAATGGCACAATAGGGGGTAATTTCAGGTAAGATTTTGTAAGATCATGTAATAATAAATATCGTAATTTCAGATAGTTGACGGATTTTCGTGGGTGTATCCCTGCTTCTTGGCCGCACCAGACACTCTTGACGAGGTATCTGGCGGATTCGCCAATCTCAGCCCAGTATGACTGGTGACTGGAGCCCCAGGGCAAGTCCTGATCTGGAAGTCCAAGACAGATGAGGACCTGACCCATTACTGCGCAAAACCCGCTCTGTTCGGCGCGACGTTTATAATGATAGCAGCACTGTGCTGGCAACTTTGCCGGTCTTAGGATAGCTGAGGGGCGTGACTATCCCTTCACCCCTCGCCGGCTCATCCCTGTTCATCTCATTACTCAGCGGGGTTGTAGCCGGCATGCTGATAGGAGTAGAACGCGGTTGGAGCCAACGTCGAGAAGCCGATGGCGCGCGCGTGGCAGGGGTACGAACCTTTACCCTGATCGGCGGTTTCGGCAGTCTCGTGGCATTGATAGCGCGAGAAGTTTCACCAACTGTTGCTGCATTGGTTCTTGCTGGTCTCGTCGTGGTTCTAGTTGTCGACTTTCTGGGCGCACAAGCGAAATCCTCCAAGCATGATGCAACCACAATGGTTGCCGCTATGGTAGCATTGGCCTTGGGTTTGATAGGTGGTTCCGGCCATGCTGCATTGGCCGTTGCCGGAGCGGCGCTCACTATCTTAGTGCTGGCTGCGCGCAAACCGGCGCATAATTTGGTGCGTTCTCTCGATCAAAATGAAATAGATGCGATTGCAAGATTCTCTGTCATTGCAGCCGCAGTCCTCCCGTTTCTACCCAACGTCCAGTATGGACCCTATGATGCATGGAATCCTTTCAAGCTTTGGCTGGTTCTTGTTTTGGTTACTGGCTTTTCGATATTTGCCTATGTCGCAAACAGGATCATCGGTAAGAACAAGGGAACTATTGTAACTGCGTTTATTGGAGGAACCTACTCCTCGACCGCTGTAACCGCGTCATTTGCGACAAAGCTGCGCGACGACAGCGCAGGCCCATTTGCCACATGCATCGCTCTCGCCAGCGCAGTCATGTATGTGCGTGTCATTCTGCTGACTTTCATATTCGCTCGCCCAACAGCGCTGCCTTTATTCTGGCTTCTCGCCCCAGCCGGTATCGCGGCGTTTGGCGTCTCGGCAATCGCTTGGCGCCTTGAACGATCTGCCAAAGGCGTCACGCCGCGCATCACAAAAAAGCCATTCGAACTTTTACCTGCTGTCGGTTTTTTGCTTGCTATGGCCGCGGCGTCGTTACTGGTCCGTTGGGCAGATGCAAGATTTGGTGAAGCAGGCAGCGCGTGGTCGCTGTTTATCTCAGGAAGCTTTGACGTCGATGCGGCAATTGTCGCGTTAAGCGGCCTGACTGCGGGAACTGTGAGTCCGTCCATCGCTGCCTTAGCCCTTGGCGGAACCGTAGCTGTAAACATGGCCTTTAAAATAGGAATAGTGCTTGCAAACGCGCGCCTGCAAGCTGGCCGTGTTGCGGCGGCCGCATTGCTTGCCAGTCTGGTGATCCTCATAACGACACTTGCATACAATCTGGCTACGGTTGTCCTGTAGAAACACAGGCAGGTAAACGCCGACTATCTATATGCTCGCAGGTTCGACACGCTTAGATTTAAGGCGTCTTGATGTCCGACATTCTGTCCTGATGATCCATTTTTGGAGGCTCGAATCTTACAGGTCTGGGCCAGACGAAGCAGATCATGCGCCTTTTCAGTTCCACCAGGACAATAGACGCCGGAAGAGTATGTCGCCTCATCTGCGCCGCGTGCCGACAATCAAGATAGGTTTTCAGGCTTTCGCTTTGAGGCTCGCTGCGACCTGCACACCGTGGCTTTCGAGCGCTTCGACAATCTTGCCAGCGCCCTCAAGTTCGCCCCAGAACATTGGGCCACCGCGATAGATTGGCCAACCATAGCCGTAAATCCAGACGACATCGATGTCGGACGCACGTTGGGCCTTGCCTTCTTCCAGAATCTTGTACCCCTCGTTCACCATCGGATATAATGTGCGCTCGACAATCTCCTGATCACTGATTGCGCGCTTGGGGAGGTTTGACGTGGCCCGGAATTCCTCAATGATGGCGAGTGCCTCGGCGCTTGGAGTGCCAACGCGGTTCTCGTCATAATCGTAAAAGCCCTTGCGGTTTTTCTGACCGAAGCGCCCCGCAGCGCACAGCGCATCACGGATTGTTTCGATCCTGGAAGGGTCGCGATGCCAGCCAATGTCGAGACCAGCAAGATCGCTCATCTGGAAAGGACCCATCGGCATGCCGAAGTCTGTGTGCACCTTGTCAATCTGCGCCGGCGTTGCGCCCTCAAGAAGCAATTGCATCGCCGGCTGCTGGCGCGTCGACAGCATACGGTTGCCGATAAAACCATGACATACTCCAGCAACAACCGCGACTTTGCCGATTTTCTTGCCTATCGCCATCGCGGTCGCGAGAACATCAGGTGCCGTCTTGTCGCCACGCACGACTTCAAGCAATTTCATGACATTGGCGGGGGAGAAGAAATGCATGCCAACGACATCCTGTGGCCGTGAGGTGCTCGCGGCGATTTCGTCAATATCCAGATAGGACGTATTCGACGCCAATATTGCGCCGGCCTTGCAAATAGCATCGAGCTTGCCGAAAACCTCCTTCTTGACGTCCATGCTTTCGTAAACGGCCTCAATCACGAGGTCACAATCTGACAAATCCTCAAGATGCAGCGATGGCGTCAGAAGCCCCATCATGACTTCCACTTGCTCGGGACCAAAACGGCCCTTTGCTGCGCTATTTTCATAATTTTTGCGAATGACGCCAACGCCGCGGTCCAGATTCTCCTGCACCATTTCAACAATGGTCACTGGAATGCCCTTGGCGAGGAAGTTCATCGAAATACCCCCGCCCATGGTGCCGGCACCAATCACGCCGACTTTATTAATCGCGCGCAAAGGCGCGTCTTTTGGAAGGCCATCAATTTTGGCAGCTTGGCGCTCGGCGAAGAACATATGGCGCTGCGCTGCTGATTGCGATCCGCCCATCAATTTGACGAATTCGGCGCGTTCAAATTTCATGCCCTCGTCAAACGGCAACCGGGTTGCTGCTTCAACGCAAGCCAGATTGGCATAAGGCGCATCAAAGCCTTTCCATTTCTTCGCGTTGGCAGTTTTAAGCTGTTCGATGACGGCAACATCGCCTCCCAGCGGCCGATCGCGGGTCGGCCTGGGACCTTGTGCAATCATTTCGCGCGCATATGCAATCGCATCATCCGCCAGACTGTCTTCGCCGGCTAGCCGGTCAACCAGCCCGATCGATGCTGCCTTTGTCGCCGACAAAGGCTCCCCAAGCGAGCACATCGTTGCTGCTGCCTCAACCCCGACAACGCGAGGCAGTCTCTGCGTCCCTCCAGCGCCCGGTAGAAGGCCAAGCTTCACCTCCGGCACCCCGAGGCGCGCAGATGGCACAGCGATGCGGTAATGGCATACCAGAGCGGTTTCCAGCCCGCCGCCAAGCGCCGTGCCATGGATGGCCGCGACGACGGGTTTGCCGGCGCCCTCAATCATATTCAGAACTGCGTTAAAGTCCGGTCCTTGCGGCGGCTTGCCAAATTCCGTGATGTCGGCGCCTGCGATAAAAGTTGATCCGGCGCACCGCAGAACGATCGCCTTGATAGAATCGTCAGATAGCCCTTGCTCGAAGCTGTCTTTCAGGCCTTGGCGGACATGCCACGACAATGCGTTGACGGGTGGGTTGTCGACCAGAACAACAAGCACATCGTCCATTTTTTGTGTGGTCACTGATTGCACGGGCAACTCCTAATTTATCGGAAAAGCTCAATTGTCTGGACCAACTGTCGTATGTTGATCGGACAGGCTGCCGTCCTAATATGTTTTCTGCCTGTTTTGCAATGCTTAGAATACCAGGTTTTTCATCCCGTTAACCATGCTTGTCATGCACTATGTTAGATTTCGAACCAATAAGAGGTGTTATGGAAGTATACATGGCCCGTTCCTTTGATGCCTCGCCTGATCCGGAGTCTTTTCCGGATGAGAACGCGAACGCTGATCGCCGTGGACATTACCGTAATATCAAAGTGATGCGCGTTGCCCGCTTGAAGGATATTCGGCTGCACGCCGAGTGCCTTGGCATGGTGCGCGACGTGTCATCGGGTGGCATGAAGATTGATGCGCTTTTCCCGATGGAAATAGGGCAGCAAATTTCGGTCGCGTTGCTTGACGATCAGGAACTGACCGGTGAGGTCGTTTGGAGTGAGGGCAAAACGGTCGGCGTGAAATTTGCCGAAGAGATCGCAGTCGAAAAAATTCTTGCAAGGCCAGCCGTCAAAATTGATGGGAGACGCACACGCCTTCCTCGCTTTCAGGCATCGAAGCCATCGCGCATAACCTATGATGGGCAGGTTTATGAAGCGATCCTGGCCAATATATCGCAACGCGGCGCGAAGTTATTGTGTGAAGCCATGCCGCGCATGAACAGCAATATTGTCATCCGGATTGACGCAAATCATTCCGTAGCCGCAACGGTAAAATGGCGTGGAGCACAGATGATAGGCGTCGAGTTCCACCGCTTGTTGCCGCTGCCCGAACTCGCCAACTGGCTTTCATCCGAATAAGTCCGGCACCTATCACCGCAGCGTTGGTTTGCGGCAGGACTGACCATGCCTTTGGCCGCGGCGGTGGGCCGACCAAAGAGCTTCACAAGCCACACTCATCCGCCGTTAACTCCGATCACAGTCATGAACATTGCAGTTGCAGATCATTGATCGCAGCCGGCTAATTTTATTTCCAATACTTGCGGCGCTGCATATAGGCATCGAATCAGCAGAATAACCATCGATCTTGTAGCTATCGGAAGCCTCCCAATGTTTACCCATGTGGTCCGGACCTCTTTTGCGGCGTTAGCCCTCAGCGCGTCAGCGGCATATGCGCAAGACGCCGAGCAGCCGGTCATTGTTGTGACTGGGAAAGGTCTGGACCAGACAAAGGGTGCCCCTGCTTATGGCGACGTTGAAATCGATCGCGCGCGGCTCACCAGCGAAGCGTCTGGAAGAATAGAAAATATTCTGGCTGACGTTGCTGGTTTTCAGCAATTCCGGCGATCTGACAGCCGTTCCGCCAATCCCTCTGCCCAAGGGGCTACTTTACGCGCACTGGGCGGCAATGCGTCTAGCCGCACGCTGATATTGCTCGACGGCGTGCCGCAAGCCGACCCTTTTTTCGGTTATATTCCGTTCAGCGCAATTACCCCGGATCGGCTGTCCTCGGTCCGGATCATACGCGGCAGCGGCAATGGTGCTTTTGGTGCAGGCGCAGTGGCTGGGACTATTGAGCTCAACAGCGCCACGCGCGGCGATTTGGCGGACATGTCGGTATCGGCCTTTTTGGGCAGTGATCACGCGCGCGAATTGTCGGCCGCTCTTACCACTGACCTTGGCGCAGGGTTTGTGAGCCTTTCAGGCCGCCGGGACCAAGGCGACGGCTTTTTCACCACACCAAAGGCCATCCGACAACCCAGCGACGTGCGTGCCGCATATGAAAGCTGGTCCACCAGTCTGCGTGCGGTTGCGCCGCTTGCCGAAGATGTGGAATTGCAGGTCCGGGGGCTGCTGTTCCAGGACAATCGTACCTTGCGATTTGCAGGCGCCGACAGCAGTTCCGAGGGACAAGACGCAAGCATCCGCATAGTCTCGCAAGGTCGCTGGCAAGTCGATGCGCTTGCCTATGTCCAGGCGCGCAATTTCACAAATGTCGTCATTAGCGCCACGTCGTTGCGCAAGACATTGGACCAGAGAAACACGCCTTCCACCGGGTTGGGCGGCAAAATCGAAGTTCGGCCTCCTGTGGGTAGCGATCATCAATTGCGCATCGGCGCTGATGTCCGGATGGCCGAAGGCGAACTGTTTGAAGATGTGTATAGCGCCGTCACCGGACTGGTCACGGCCCGCCGCAACGCGGGTGGTACCACATCGACGTTCGGCCTCTTTGCGGAAAATGACTGGGCCATAGGTGCATGGACATTGACCGGTGGTCTCCGCGTGGATCGTTGGACAATCAATGACGGCTTCTTCACCGAGCGTGCCGCCAGCGGTGCCGCAGTGCGCGACCAGAAATTTGCCGACAGGGCAAGCTGGCAATCCAGCGCACGGATCGGCGCCGTATACGCGGCAGGCCCTAATATGCGGTTTCGCGGCGCAGCCTATACCGGCTTTCGCTTACCGACGCTGAATGAATTGTATCGGCCATTCACGGTTTTTCCTATCGCAACACGCGCCAATGAAGCCTTGAAAGTCGAACGACTACGCGGCGTCGAGGCGGGTTTTGATGTGCGTCCGGCCGATGGATTCTCACTTGGCGCAACGCTTTTTTACAACCGACTGAACGATGCCATTGCCAATGTCACGATCGGCACGAATGTGCGCCAGCGCAATAATGTCGACGCCATTGTTGCCAAGGGCGTTGAGCTATCCGCCGAAGTGCGGTTTGGCGAACTCAACCTTTCGGCGTCTTATGCCTTTAGCGACAGCAAAGTGCAGGCGTCGGGCAGCGCAATCGCGCTCGACGGGTTAAGTCCTGCACAAAGCCCGCGTCACGCAGCCAATGCGACCATCCGCTGGACACCGCAATCAGGGGCGGTGCTATCGGCGACCGCACGTTATGTTGGCGCACAGTTCGAGGATGATTTGGAAAGCAATATTTTGCCGTCAGCCGTCACCTTCGACGGTTTTGCGGCGTTTCCGCTGACCGGCAAAATCGCGTTGACAGGCAGAGTTGAGAATATCTTCAATGAAGCAGTCGTGACGCGCAAGGTCGACACGTCGATCGACCTTGGCACACCCCGCATCTTGTGGATCGGACTGAAATTCTCGACGCGATAGTCCGCGGCGCGTTGTTTTTAGATCCAGAATTGTTTGGACGCGATTTCGGCGCCTTGCGCAAGCGCCGCCATCTTGGCCCACACCACGCTGCGATCGAAGCTGCCTGACCCCACATGGATGCTGAACCCGCAATCCGCGCCTGCCATGACATTCTCGCGGCCCACAAGATGGGCGTAGCGGGCGATGCGCTGCGCAATCAGTTCGGGATGCTCGATATAGTTTGACTGGCATTCAATAACGCCCGGAATAAGCACTTTGCCTTCGGGCAATTTGATTTCCTCAAACATCGCAAATTCGTGCGCATGACGTGGGTTTGCGGCCTCGAACTGAATGGCATGCGGGCGCGCACGCCAGACCAGATCGATGATATCACGAAACGGCACGTCGCAATGATGGGGTCCGGGATAATTGCCCCAGCACATATGCATGCGCAATTGTTCAGGCGCGATATTCGCCGTCGCGCGATTGAGTGCCTCGATATTCATCGCCATCTTGTCGCGGAAACCACTGAGATCCAGTTCCCGAAACTGCGTGTGTCGGCCCATTGCAAGGTCAGGGCAGTCAATTTGCAGGATGATGCCCTGCGCGGCAATCGCCTCATATTCGTGGCGCAGACCTTCTGCCAGCGCGAAGACATAATCTTCGTCGCTGTCATAATAATCATTGCGGAAGAACAGGGCCGTCACGCCGGGGGACGCTGCGCTCATAAACGCCTGCTTTCCGGGATGTTTCGCAATTGCGGTGTTTAGCGCCGAGGCATCGCGGTCAACCGCCGTCATGTCCTTGACGGTGATCGGAGCATTGCAGGCAGGTGTCTTACGATGCTTGCGGCCAGGGTCGGAAAAAACCCGGTCTTTCGTCGTCGGGAAATCTTCAATATCCTGAAAGGCAAAGCTGTTGCCCGTCCCCCCAAAGCCGTTGAGCCGGTCCTTGATATATGTCGCATAGCTTGGCTTTGACTGTTCGCCATCGTTGATGATGTCCAGCCCGGCCTCCGCCTGGCGATCAACGACATATTGGACAGCAGCAGCGATATGTTCGTTAACTGCGACCATATCCAGCGGAAGGCCGTCTTCCTTGGCAAACATGATTTCAATAAGATCATCCTCGCGTGGCAAGCTGCCGACATGCGTGGTCAAAAAATGTCCGGCGCTGGCCATGTCAAAGTTCCTTCAAATGAGCAATGTTGAGAAAATTCTGGAGTTCGCGGTTGACGGCTGCCGGGGCATCAACATTGGCAATATGCCCAGCCTCCGGAACAATTTGGGTCCGTCCGCGCGGGGCGCTGCTGCCGATAAAGCGCGCCACCTCTTGACGCCATTCGCTGTCCTGCGCGCCAGCCATCGCGAGAACGGGCATGGGCAATGCCGCAATGTCTTGGGCGGAAAATGCAAGCATATCCTGATCGACCAGCTGATCGCGGCCATTATAATCGGCGAGAATTTCGTCTAACAACGTTTGGCCGGCAGGAGCCACCTGCGTAAGGGGATGACCGGACCATAAACGCATCATCTCGGCGAGCCGTCCTGCGCAGACCAGTTTTGCCATGGCAAATCGGTCAATCTCCGGTGCCTTAGTGCGTTCAGGAACGACATGAGGCAATGGTGCGCCTATAAGCCCCAAAGCCTTCACTTTTTTCGGGCTTCCGGTCGATCTTGCCCAAAGCCACAGCATAAATGTGCGCGGGCTTGACCTGTGCGAAGACGTTATCGGCAAGGTTGATTTCACCAGTTATTTCTGGATGCTGGTGACCGGATCGCTTCCTTCGCCAACGCAATTGTTCTTCTGCAACGCCGTTCTTGCTGCCATTGCGGAACATGGGTTGGTGCCAAGCGTCGTCGCC
>JANMJX010000015.1:0-27487 GCA_031371575.1 Sphingomonadales bacterium | reverse complement strand
ATCGTCATGTCCGCAAAATGGGCAACGCAATTATTTTTCCTGATTCTTTTTCTTATTCACATGCCGGTACGCAACAATGCCTGCACCAATCAGAGCACCCGTGGCAAGCCCGATCGGTGCAATGATTCCCGCAGCAGCGCCGATGGCTGCACCGCCGGCCACCTTTTTCACTGTATCCTGGTCAGCAAGATGCTTGCCCGTATGATACGCATCCTTGGTTGCGCCCCATAATTCGCCCGCGGCTTCGCCAACATAATGACGCGCCTGATTGGGAATACTTTCCGCCGCGCGTTGTTCAGGTGTTTTGGCACCACAATTAGGGCAGAATTTCGCGCCCTCGCCATATGCGGCATCACATTCGTTACAAAATCCCATGGTCAATTCCCTTCTGTGTATTAGATGGGTAAGTCACCACAATAAATCAAGACGGGTAAATTGGGAAGCGATTGCACAATTCGCGCACACGCAGCCGGACTTCTGCTTCGACAGCAGCATCGCCATGCTCTCCCTTTTGCCGCAAACCGTCAAGCACGTCCGAAATCATGTGGCCGATCTCGCGGAACTCGGCCGGGCCGAAACCACGTGTGGTACCGGCTGGCGAACCTACGCGAATTCCGCTGGTCTTCACCGGTGGCAGAGGATCGTTCGGGATCCCGTTTTTGTTGCAGGTGATGGCGGCGCGCTCAAGTGCTTCATCGGCATCACGTCCGGTAATGCCAAGTGGCGTCAAATCAACCAGCGCCAAATGCGTGTCAGTGCCACCCGAGACTAGATTGGCGCCGCGTTCGTGCAACGTCGCCGCCAGAACCTTGGCATTTGCGATGGTCGCCGCTGCATAGCTTTTAAAGTCTGGTCGCAACGCTTCACCAAATGCCACTGCCTTTGCGGCGATGACATGCATCAATGGACCGCCTTGCAGGCCCGGGAACACGGCAGAGTTGATCTTCTTGGCGATTGCCTCGTCGTTGGTCATGATCATGCCTCCACGGGGCCCACGGAGCGTTTTATGCGTGGTATTGGTGACCACATGCGCATGCTCGAGCGGGTTGGGATGGACACCGCCAGCGACGAGCCCGGCAAAGTGCGCCATATCGACATGGAAGATGGCACCTACTTCGTCTGCGATCGCACGGAACCGCGCAAAATCGATGATGCGTGGATATGCCGAGCCACCGGCAATGATGATTTTCGGGCGATGTTCCTTTGCAAGACGCTCGACCTCATCAAAATCGATCAAATGCGTTTCAGGGTGCACACCAAATTGCACTGCATTGAACCATTTGCCCGACATTGCCGCCTTTGCGCCGTGGGTAAGGTGTCCACCGGCATCAAGGCTCATACCCAGAATTGTGTCACCAGGCTTGACCAGCGCAAGCATGACCGCGCCATTGGCTTGCGCACCGGAATGCGGTTGGACGTTGGCAAATCCTGCGTTGAACAATTTTTTTGCACGTTCAATAGCAAGCGTTTCCACTTCGTCCGAAGGGGCGCAACCCTGATAATAACGTTTGCCCGGATAGCCTTCGGCATATTTGTTAGTGAACACTGAGCCCTGCGCTTCAAGTACAGCTTTCGAAACGATATTCTCGGACGCAATCAACTCGATCTGGTTCTGTTCGCGGTCAAGTTCATGCGCGAGACCAGCAAACACTTCGGCGTCGGTTTCAGCGAGGCCACGCGTGAAGAAACCGTCTGGCTGAACATCGGAAAGGTCGTGTGCGGGTCGCGTGCTCATGCTGGTTCCTTGGTCGTGATTGGGTGGGATAATTTATCAACCCGGCGTTGGTGACGGTCGCCGGCAAAATCGGTCGAGAGAAATGCATCGATACAAGCTTTGGCCATGTCGAGACCAATCAGGCGTGCACCCATCGCAATGACGTTGGCGTCGTTATGTTCGCGCGCTAGCCGTGCCGATAATGGCTCCGACACCAAAGCGGCGCGTGCAGCAGGGTTACGATTAACCGCGATTGAAATACCAATGCCTGATCCACAAAGTGCAACACCGCGATCCGCTTCGTTGTCTGCAATCGCAGCGGCCAGCTTGTATCCATAATCGGGATAATCGACCGAGCTGTCATCAAAGGGGCCAAGATCGGTCACGTCATGGCCAGACCCGCGCAGATATTCAACAAGCGCTGATTTCAGCGCAAGAGCAGCATGATCTGAAGCGATGGCGATACGCATGGCACATCCTGTAGCAGCGTGAGTCGAACTACGCTTCCCCTATGGGACAGCGCGACAAAAGGCCATGCCGAATTTGTCGGATTGCACGGCTTATCCACCGTCTTTATGTGGCGTACATGCTCAACGCCATTTTGTCCCTCGCCATGCTGTCCGCTTTTCTGCTACTCTTCGGGGCCTGGAAACGCTGGCGTCGCGAAGGGTTAAGACAACAAACATGGCTCATGATCGCGGCGGCACTGGTCATTCTTGCCAATGTCGCCATTTGGGTTGTGCCTGATAAACAAGGCAAAAGCCTTGTGACGGAATCGCGCTAACTCATTTAATCGGTGAATTAGGGTCCAGCCGGAAATCGAGATAGCCATTCACCGATGCCATCAACATATCCATTTCATTCTCGAAGAAATGGTTCGCGCGGGGAATTTCGTCATGATGGATGGTGATGTGACGCTGCGTCCGCAGCTTATCGACGAGCTTCTGCACCGCATTCGGGTTGACGACTTCGTCGTTGACGCCCTGAATGATGATGCCCGATGACGGGCAAGGCGCCAAAAAGCTGAAATCATACATATTTGCGGGTGGTGCAACAGAGATGAAGCCACGGATTTCAGGGCGACGCATTAAAAGTTGCATGCCAATCCACGCGCCGAAGCTGAAGCCGGCAATCCATGTAGTGGACGCTTCGGGGTGAAAGCTTTGCACCCAATCCAGTGCAGATGCAGCGTCGGACAATTCGCCAATGCCGTTGTCAAATTCGCCTTCGCTTCGGCCAACGCCGCGGAAATTAAAACGCAAAACGCCGAATCCGCGCGCAACAAAGGTTTTGTAAAGCTGCTGCGTGATGCGGTCATTCATCGTTCCGCCCGCTTGGGGGTGCGGATGCAAAATCATTGCAATCGGTGCACGTGGACGCGGTGGTGGCGAAAAGCGGGCTTCAAGGCGGCCTTCTGGACCGGGAATGGCAATGGCGGGCATATTATTGTTCGATTCTCAGAAATGGTGCCGGGCGTGCCCGAAGGTTCAGGCTTTGCATGAATGGGAAGCGCTATATAGAAGCAGTGACGATTTTCGCAACTGTCATGGAACGCATGCCCCGCCAAACACGCATATATCTCGATCATGCTGCCACGACGCCGGTGCTCCCGGCAGCCCGTGAAGCAATGATCGACGCCATGTCGCGCTGGGCCAATCCCTCGTCGCCCCATCAGGAAGGGCGGGCTGCCCGTGCGGCATTGGAAGATGCGCGCGCCCGTGTTGCAAATGCGCTTGGTTGGGACGGAGAAGTGCTGTTCACAAGTGGTGCCAGTGAAGCCATCGCTATCGGCTTGGCTCACACCGCGGCTGTGGCGAGTTCCGTGGAGCATGACGCCGTTCTTGCGGTGGCCGGTCCTGCACGCCTACCAATTACGTCCGACGGGTATGTCGACATCAACGACATGGATAAGGCTGCAACCTATGCTGTTCAATCGGTGAGCAACGAAACGGGCGTTATCCAACCCATCGAAAATGTGGCGTTTGCAGTTCGCGACGCAGGTGGCGTATTATTTGTGGATTGCTCGCAAAGTGCAGGCAAGCTGCCCCTACCAGATGCCGACATGATAGCCGTTTCCGCACATAAATTAGGTGGACCGCCAGGCATTGGAGCCTTGCTCACGCGGAACCTTGGACTGTTGACGCCCACTGGTGGACAAGAGCAAGGCTATCGGCGTGGTACGGAAAATTTGCCTGCAGCCATTGGGTTTGCCGTCGCGCTTGAAGCCGGGTTTTCATGGATGGAAGAGGCAAAACGCCTGCGCAAATTGATAGATGGTGCAATAATAGCTGCAGGAGGCGTTGTTGTGGCGGCAGACAGCGAAAGACTTGCGACAATTGCCAGTTACCGCATGCCCGGCATGGCGGCATCAAGTCAGCTTATCAATTTCGACATGGCTGGGATTGCCGTGTCTGCCGGGAGCGCCTGTTCGTCGGGAACACTCAAGACCAGCCATGTGCTGCGCGCGATGGGGTGGGACGAACGCTCTGCCTCAGAGGTGATCCGCGTGAGCTTTGGACGGGACACCAATGAAAGCGACGTCAACCGGTTTATCGAGGTTTGGCGCAGTATTGCGACGCGCGCCAAAGCCGCATGATTTATCTCGATTATCAGGCCACAACGCCGCTTGCGCCTGAGGCTTTTGCGGCAATGGAACCCTGGCTCAAGAACGGGTTTGCCAATCCGCACAGTGCGCATGCTGTCGGTAGGGCGGCTGCTGCGGCGGTCGAGGTTGCGCGGGATCAGGTAGCGGAATTATTGCCAACTGGTGGACGCGTGATATTCACCTCCGGCGCTACCGAAGCGATCAACCTCGCTATCATGGGCTGTGCTTTGCCCGTTTCAGCCGCCGCGACCGAGCATGCGGCGGTGCTGGATTGTGTAAATGCGCGGCACGGTCAGATTTTTGCGGTAGATGAAAAGGGTATCTTATCGGATCCGATGTTAGCCAACGGTCTGGGGGGTCTCTTCGCGCTCATGCTGGTCAACAACGAAATTGGGACAGTCCAGCCGGTCGCCGAATGTGCGTCCGCCGTGCATGCCGCAGGGGGCCTGCTATTATGTGACGCGGTTCAGGCTTTTGGTCGGCTCCCTATACCAAATGGTCCCGATATGATCGCGATATCGGCGCATAAGATCTACGGACCAAAGGGCATTGGTGCTTTGTGGCTGCGCGATGGTATTGCGCTAAATCCACAAATGCTGGGTGGCGGGCAAGAACAAGGGATGCGTTCGGGTACAATGTCGCCAGCTTTATGTGCCGGATTTGGGGCTGCGGCAAAACTGGCTGCGGAACGGATGGACGCAGATGACGCGCATGTGTGCGGTCTTTGGGACCGAGCGACTGCTGCCTTCTCGGGTTGGACAATAAACGGATCAGTGGAGGATCGCTACAGAGGAAACCTCAACATCCGCCGCGAGGGCGTGGACGCAGCGCGGTTGATTTCGGAATGCCGGCAAATCGCTTTCTCGGCAGGGAGCGCCTGCGCAAGCGGCTCAGGGCGCCCAAGCCATGTACTGCGCGCAATTGGCCTTGATGATGCACAGGCAAAATCTTCTATCCGCCTTGGTTTTGGTCGCTATACGACGGCGTTAGAGATTGATATTGCGGCCGAGGCAATCAATCAGGCAGCAGAGGCGATGTTATGATCCAAGTTACATTCATCAATGCCGATGGTGATGTTCAGAATGTTGAAGCTGAGTCGGGTCAAAGCTTGCTTGAAGTCGCCCAGGCAGCTGGACAGCCGCTGGAAGGAACATGTGAGGGTCAGATGGCCTGTTCAACATGTCATGTGATTATCGATAAGGACTGGTTCGATAAACTTCCTCCTTCGGTCGAGGACGAAGAGGATATGCTTGACCTTGCCAGCGGCGCGCGGCGAACCAGTCGACTTTCCTGCCAGATCGTTCTGACGCATGAACTGGATGGTCTGGTTGTTCATATTCCCGCCGAGAGCCGAAATATGCAGGGGCTTTAGCCTCCTTCACTTCCCATTCACGAAAATACGCCTATATAGGTCATTGCCGGGTTCGCCCGGCTATGGTGATAAATTGCGATGTGCAATAGATGCAGCGGACCCGGGGGCGGTACCCGGCAGCTCCACCAAAATCTCTGTTTGTCAGAGGTCTTGGAGGGGCTGAACTAGGATCGACGTGCGTTGAAAAGCATTGTTTTTGCCCGGCATGAATAAGCCGTGAAATGGTTCATAACCAATAGGTGCAAACGATAACTCAGCACTTGCTCTCGCAGCGTAATTTTGGGCCTCACGGTCTGAACTTACACTAAAAGAACGCGGCCGAACCGGCCGGGCAACAGAAAGGTTACAGCGGCCCCCCGGAGCCGGGCAACAGAATCCGGGGACCTTCTCCTATATTTAACGGTCAACTATGCCCTGGCTTCGTGGCTTCAATCGACGCCATATGCATCATCCAGCTCAACTGCTTCCAGCATTTTGGCCCCGGCGATGAACACAGCGCCGGTACACAGAAGGAAAAATATTTTTCCGATGTTTCCCGGATATTGAAGCAGATATTCCTGACCGCGCTTCACGGCACCAAGGCCAAGCGCATAAGTGATCATGAAGACCTCCAATTTGGTCTTGATTGTGAACAGGCGCATGATCATTTTCATAGTTAACATTGCACGCTGCAATGGCTGTGCCAAGTAAGGATTCGGGCGGGTTTAGATAGTTAACATTGCACCGTTTTGTAAAGATTTTCGACAGTTTAGGCTAGCTCGCCAAGATCGCACGCGTGCAGCAATGCCAGACGGGCCGCGCGCACCTTGTCCGTTAAGGTTGGATCACCCAGCTCATTGGGGGAGATGGACTCGGGCCAATGCGCAGTTACTGTGCGCGCAATCAGGTCGAGCCTTTTTTCGTCTGCCATAAAACGCGGATCAACTGTGTTAGGTTCGGCAACGACGCGCAGCCGCAGGCACGCCGGACCACCGCCATTGGCCATGGACTGGCGAACATCCACCGGCACAAGTTTGCGGATGGGACCATTGCCAGCCACCATTTCATTTAGCCAGCCCCAGACCCGTGCATTTCCTTCAGCTTCGCTCGGCAGAATGAGCGCCATTCCGCCATCGGGTAGGGTGACGAGCTGGGCATTGAAAAGGTAGCTTTGAATGGCATCAGCCAGGCTTATCCGGTCGGCTGGAACGATAATTATCTCTGCTTCCGGCATCAGTCGCTTGATGTCGGAATAGGTCTGTTCGGGGTGCTCGAATGCCTGTTCGTGTGTAAACAAAACCCGTTCGTTGGCAACGGCGACGACGTCATTGTGAAACGCGCCTGCCGCGATAGCCATTTCCGATTGTTGCACAAACAGCGTTCGTGCTTGATCCAGCTTGTGCGCGCGCGCGATGGCTTTTGATGCTTCAAGATGCTGTCGTGCGGGGAAGGGGCCCCCTGCTTTTCCGTAGACAAAGATTTCGATGCCGGGTTTGTCATGTCGCACGCATAAGCGCATGAAATTGGCAGCACCCTCATCGCCAAACGGTGTGGGCACAGGTCCGTGCACCGCAAAATGCGCATCATTGGCAAAGGCAAGTTTGAGTTGAGCGAGCGTGCCGGTCCACTCATGGCTCCGGTGCGGCATCGTTAGCAGATTGGCGGCGGACAAATGACATTTGCCATCGATTGTATCGGGCGCTGGTGAGACAGTCGCTGCATTCGCTGCCCACATCGCAGATGCGGAAAAAGCCGCTGCCCGTATATGTGGTTCTGCTGATTGCATATCCGTCGCTAGACCGGAAAGCCAGCTCAGGTTAGGCCGATTAAGTGGCAAGAAAAAGCCCTGTGCCAGTCCAAGCCGAAGATTGGCGCGCATCTTTTCTATGCCCTGCAACGCGGCGGCTTTGGGATAAGACGGCGCGCCAGCGTTATTGGACGAAGCTAGGTTACCAAGACTTAAGCCAGCATAATTGTGGCTTGGTCCAATAATTCCGTCAAAATTGATTTCCACCGCCGCCATATCACGACCGCTCCACATAAGTAATCTGGTCACCGGCAGAGATATCCAGCGCACGCGCAATGTCGGCGTCAATGACCACGTCGCCATTGCTATCGTCTATCCAGCCATAGGCCGCTTTGAATGCATGAAGGCGTCCAAGGGTAATCAATTTCTTGTCACCAGTTTTATGCTCTCCGACTGCGTCGCTCACGCCCGTTATGGTCACATCCTTTGCATCGCGGATGCTTTTGATCTGGTCAGTTCGAGCTGTCATGGTTGGTCCGCCATCGAAAATATCGACATAATTTTCCCAGGCAAAACCCTCATTTTCAAGCATACGCATAGCGGCGCGGCCGGATGGATGTGGGACGCCAATCACCGTTTTTGCGCTTTCCTGAAGCATGGCGATATACACTGGATGCTTGGGCATGAGGTCAGCGATAAACTGGTTGCCGAATTTCGCATTGAACTCGTCAGCTTCCTGAAAGCTCATTCCAAAAAACCGTCCTGCGACACCGTCCCAGAAGGGCGAGCCACCTGCCTCGTCGATCACGCCGCGCAGCTCTGCAATCGTTCTGTCGGCAAAGCGTTGTCGGTGGTTGCGAATGAAAAGATAGCGGCTGCGCGCGATTAACATACCTAGCCCGCCGGCGCGTTCACCCGGGTGCAGGAAAAGCCCGCCTACCTCAGTTGTGCCCTCCAGATCGGTGGACAGGTTCAGAATGTCGGCACGAAAAGTGCGTTCAAGTTCGACGCTATGTTGCGTCAACGCACCGATACGATAGCTGTAAAATGGCCATCTTTGACCGACTTTTCCGAATATCTGGCATGTGCCGCGGACTTCACCGGTCAGGCTATTCTGCAATACGAAGACATAAAGATCGTCAGCGACATCATCGTCCACGCGGCTAAAGCCCGCTGCCGACCGTTCCAGTTTCGCAGAGAGCGCTTTTTTGTCCGGGGGCAGGTTAGTGAAACCACCGCCGGTGCGTTTCGCCATTTCATATATCGGCTGAAGATCGTCCATATTTGCCGGACGGATAACGAAGGTCATAAGGCCCCTTTTTCTGATAAACGCATAATGGTCAGCGCTGACAATTGCGCGCGCTCCAATAGACTTTCGACGACGAGGAATTCATCGGAACTGTGAATATTGCCGCCGCGCACGCCCATGGTGTCAACCACCGGCACGCCGCACGCCGCTATATTATTGCCATCGCACACCCCGCCGCTTGCTCGCCAAGATATTGGAAGGCCAAGATCTTCGCCGCATTTCTTGACGAGATTGAATAGCTTGGCTGCATCGTCGTCGATCGGTTTGGGCGGGCGGCCAAAGCTGCCATGAAGATGCGCCTGCACGTCATGCTCGCGTTCAACCTCGGAGATAATTTGCCGCAAATCCTGTTCGGTCTGCACGACTATTTCCGGTGTGCGTGGTCGGAAATTCACACGCAAGATTGCGTGATCAGGCACCACATTATTCGGGCCGCCGCCATCGATTTTCGCGGGATTCACCGAAAGGCCATCACGCGAAAGCCGCTTCAACCGAAGGGCAAGATCCGCCGCCGCGAGGACTGCGTTGCGCCCATCATCCGGATTGCGCCCTGCATGTGCGGCCTTGCCCGTAAAGATAATCGAGAAATTGCCGCTGCCACCACGAGCGCCAGCTAGAGTCCCATCAGCCAGCGCTGGTTCGTAAGTTAATGCTGCCAGCTTGGCCTTAGCAAGCTCTGCAATCAGTTTTGCCGATGACGGTGATCCCACTTCCTCATCGCTGTTGATGAGAATTTGGTAGCCTGTGTGTGCAAGGGCTCCAGAATTCTCAGCGGCATTCAGGGCAGCGAGCATGACCGCAATGCCGCCCTTCATGTCGGCTACGCCTGGACCGTTCAATGTGCCATCGTCGAGCCAGCGTAATTCCTGAAAATCATGGTCGACCGGAAAAACAGTATCCATGTGCCCTGTAAACAACAGCTGTGTCGCCGATTCCGGACGCACGGTGACAAGTAAGTGATTCCCATGAGTAACGGTCTCGATAGACCCGTTGTTCAGCACGCGGTCGACTGGTTCAGGCGCAATCAGTTCCACCTCGCCAGGCAATGCTGAAAACGCGTCCGCCAGCATGCCGGCTGTGATAGCTAGTCCGTGCAGATTGCCCGATCCGCTGTTTATGGCAGCCCACGTCTGCACCTGATCAAGCAGGTGCTGGCGATCAATAGTATCAAGAGCGTTTTGTTCGCTGGTAGAAAGCGTGTGCATAACACGGTCTTAGCCATGGATGCGGTAAAGAACCACCCCCAGCGTGGATACTAACCCACTTGTCGTGCCAGCGCGCACCATTCCGGGATGCTGACAGTTTCAGGTCGGCGGTCTTCGGCTATTCCAGCGTTTCTTAGAGCCTCCAACGCGCCGGGCACGCCCTTCAAACTTTGGCGCAACATCTTGCGCCTCTGGCCGAATGCTGCTGCAGTCAGCTTTTCGAGTACAGACATTTTGACGCCCTCTGGTGCCGCCTTCGGCGTTATGTGCACCACAGCCGACATCACCTTGGGCGGGGGCGTAAACGCGGAGCGATGGACAGACATCGCGATGGCTGCATTGGCACGCCATTGGGCCAATATGGCAAGGCGGCCAAAGGCGTCGGTGCTGTGCGACGATATGATCCTTTCGGCGACCTCGCGCTGGAACATGAGTGTCAGGCTTTTCCAATTGGGCGGCCAATCATCTCCACCCAGCCAGCCCACAGCCAGCGCTGTGCCCACATTATAGGGCAGGTTGGAGACGACATGAAATGGCGCCCCGATTTCAGCAAACGGATCGATTTTCAGCGCGTCACCTTCTATCAGGCGCAATTGGCCAGGAAATGCCTCCGCCAGTTCCGCCAGTGCGGGCAGACAGCGTCTGTCGCGTTCTACCGCTACGACCTGCGCGCCTGCCCGTAATAGCGCGCGGGTCAGGCCACCAGGGCCGGGGCCAACTTCGTAGACATGCGCACCAGCCAACGATCCAGGAACCGCGGCAATCCGGTCGAGCAGCTTTTCGTCAAAAAGAAAATTCTGTCCAAGCGCTTTGCTGGCAGACAAACCATGACGGGCAATTACCTCGCGCAGTGGCGGTAATGAAACGGACATCAGCCACAATCTGCAGCGGCAAGGCGATGCAGCGCCGCAGACTCCGCCATTTTTATCGCCGCTACCATGGAATTTGGTAGCGCTTTGTTTTGGCCCGCAATGCCGAAGGCGGTGCCATGGTCGGGTGAGGTTCTGACGACAGGCAAACCAAGAGTGATATTCACAGCATCATGAAAATACAGCGTTTTCAGTGGTATAAGCGCCTGGTCATGATATGCGCACAAAGCGGCGTCGTAATGCGCGCGCGCCTCGGCATGAAACATCGTGTCGGCGGGGAGGGGGCCAATGACGTTGAAACCTTCGCTTCGGATCTGGGCAATGGCCGGCTCGAATATATCCAATTCTTCGCGGCCCATATTGCCCGCTTCACCGGCATGTGGGTTGAAACCAGCCACGGCAAGCCTCGGATTGGCAATGCCGAAATTACGCTGCAATCCCTTTGCAGTAGCACGCAAACGCTGACGAATAAGTCGTCCATCAAGTCTGCCGGCGACATCGGCCAACGGGATATGTGTCGTCATGGGTACAACCCGCAAGTCGGGGCCAGCCAACATCATCACTGCATTGTTCTTCGACACGCCGCAGCGTTCTGCAATAAACTCTGTCTGCCCGGGATGCGTGAAGCCCACTGCATATAGCTGCGATTTGGAAACGGGTCCGGTCACAAGTGCTGCGCTACTACCGGCGCGCGCAAAGCCGATCGCCATTTCGAGCGCTTGGTATGCACAATGCGCGCCATCGAGGTCAGGAATCCCGGGAATGACTGAAATGCAATTGTGCAATTGAATGACAGGCAGCGCAGTGTCGAAATGCTTGAACGTATCCGCAGGGTCCTCGATGCGTACGACGGGGCCATCCCAGTGCGGTGCAAAGCTCGCAATGTCTCCAATAGCAAAAAAGGGCGCCAAACCCGCGGAGTGGCGTGCTTCCCATGCTTTTCCGATGATTTCTGGCCCGATGCCTGCTGGGTCACCGACCGAAACGGCCAGCGGCAGTTCCAGTCGGCCCTGTAGCATCAGTTATATTCGATGACAGCGTCGCGGCGCAAATCCCGCAGATAGATTCGCGCGCGCTTGTTCACACGTTCGTCTTCCAATCGGGACATGATTTCGTCAAAGCTTTCTGATGCGGCCTCTTGAGGCGCATCGCGTCCACAAAGCACGAACACGCGAACGCCATCCTCCAAAGAACCGTATGGCGGCGTGGACTGGCCGACCTGAAGATCAAGCATGACTTGCTGCAACGGAACAGGAAGATCGCGGATTTTGATCCCGTCGCGGTTCACAACGTCGGCGCCAAGCGTTCGGGCCATTTCATCCGCTGCGCCACAGCCAGTGATTTTCTGGGTTTCTTCGCTAAACCTCTTTATGAGCGGAGCGACTTGGGCCTCCGTCGTGCCTTTCGGGAAGGTAATCGCAACCTGCTTGAGACTTAATATAGCGTCGCGCGGATCAGAGGTCGCAACCTGACGTTTGTCGATCAGGAGCAATATGGAGATACCCCCCGGCGATGCGACCGCCTGAACTTCGTTCGCGTTCATGCCTGCGGCCGCGGTCGCTAATGATGGCGGCAATTGCCCAAGCGACAGCCAACCAAGATCGCCACCTACGGAGGCTGTGGAAGCTTCAGAAAACTGGCGGGCGTAAGCTACAAAATTTCCGCCCTGCCGAAGTTGATCGATAATTTTCTTCGCGTTGGCAGTGACGGCGGGCAGAGTTTCGGGCGTTGCCGCCAGATAGATTTCACCCAAGCGATACTCGGTTGTGCCCTTGGTCGCCTTGATGCGCTCGATGATTGCGTTGACCTCGTCGTCGCTCACATTGGCAGACGGACGCACGTTACGCGACAACAAACGGGTCCAGGAAAGCTCGCCTTTGATCTGGCGCTTCAGCGTTGCCACTGATGCACCAATGGAAGTCAGATATTTTTCAACTTCGCTCGCGGGACGCTTGAAATTCTGCTGGGCTACGCGGTCGAAATATTGATTTACTTCGGCGTCAGTGATTTCAATCTTATTGGCTGCCGCCTCTTGAATTTGCAGAGTCTCATCGATCAAATTCGTCAAAATCTGCGCACGAAAGCGCGCAATTTCTTCAGGCGGAAGCTTGTTATCATTTGCCGCCAAAATCAGCGCGAGGCGTTGATCAATGTCAGTGCCAGTGATGACTTCACCGTTCACCTGCGCCGTTGCACGCCGCAGATTTGGATCATTTTTACCAAAGAGTTGCTGGCCCTCGGGAATGTCTATTTTTGCGTCAGGAGCGGCCCCTTGGGGCGCCTGCTGAGCAATGAGCGGTGTCAGCGCCGTTGCGGAAACAAGCACGGCTGCAAGGGACAAACGCTTGAATAGCTTCATTGATAATAATCCAGTACACAGTCAGTTCAAGCAGCCCGATAGCCATTCGCTGCTGAACAGCAGATGAGCGGCAACAAGCCCATTTGGGAAGTGGTTAGCGTTCCCTTACACACCCAGATTGCGAAATGCCAGACGGAACAGGAAGCTGTTGCCGCGCTGTGAATCCCCCACTGGCTGATAGTCGCGGCGCCATGTCAGGCTGAGCGATAAGCAATCGTCATCATATGAAACGCCAAGTCGATGGCGAATGGGGTCAAACCCATCTGAAAGGCTTGTAGGATCTTCGCTTGTATTGGTGAGGTCGATAATGGTTGAACCGAACACCGACCAATAACGCGCTACCCGAACGCGTCCTGCAAGACGGATTTCTTCGCGGTCCGCCAAATCTTCCACTGTCGGCCCGATATTGCGGTTCAGTTTTAGATAACCAGCCTGCACATAAGTCCCACGCGAGCCAATTGTGGCATCAATTTCGTTGCGACGAATGGCAAGATTGTCTTTGTCCAATCGGAACCGGTGGGTCAGCTTAACGATATTTTTATAACGAAATTCGGAGCGACCGACAATATCTGACGCCTTGTCTGATAAACCTGTGCCATCGGGAAAGATGGAAACTTTGTTGGACAGCCGATAGCTCTGTCCCAGGTTTATGTCAGCGCTGAAATCGCTTCTCCTTAAAGCCCAGTCAAAACCATAGGTAATGCGGTAATTGTCTTCAAACCGATCGTAGCCGGGAAACCGGTTGAGCGCGAACAGGTTGCTGTCTTCCAAATCGACCGCACGCGAATCTTCATTTGGAATGCTGAGATTCTTTATCGATGGCGCTGCCACCAACTGCACGCGCGGCGTGAAGATTTGCGTACCACCAAAGGCCTCTCCCACAAAAGGCCATTTTACATCGGCGGCTGCCGCAAAAACGCCGCGTCCTTGCCATCCTGAGTCCCCCCTGTAGATGGCGGTAAGCGTGCTCGCGTTTTCGTCGCTGTGATAAACGTCACCGCGCGCAAGCATGGTAAATGTAACCTCTTGGCCAAGACCAGTGATTTTGCGCAAATCCCATTTGGCAGAAGCAAATGCCCGCTGCGTATCCTGGCCTTCGGTGCGGCCAACGGCCAGACTATTTGCCTGAAGTTGGATGACACCGCCAATGACAGGTGCGTCCATCCGCAACCGATAATCGATTTCAGGTAAAGCAATTGGCGCAAGGCCCTGCCGGTCCCCGGTGCGCAACGTCTGCACAGCCCAGCCAGCCAGTGAAAAATAGCTATTTTCGCCGATACGCTGCGCTGTAAAAGTTGAACGCAACCTGTCGTCGCGGCTAATCCCATAGCGACGGAGAAAGGTCCGGTCAGTTGCATAGCGTCCCGAGGCAGAAACGGACCAATAAGGATCGAACTGGAATTTGCCGACGCCTTCCAGATAGCCACGGAAGACATTGGAACCATCCGAAGTGACTGTTCCGCTGGTTCGAATACGGTTGCTGTATGTCCCGTAAGCGCTGAGATCGATTGCGCCTTTTTTCTCCAGCGATCGGAAGTTAAGGCGGCCCAAGGGCGCGTCGCCAGAAAAAACGGTCACTGCAGCCGTCAAATCCCGATTTTCCGACATGCGCCAATAATAGGATTGTTCCAGTTCGGCGCCATTGTTCCGTGAGAAACCGACACTCGGTACCAGAAAACCGCTTCCAGCCTTGGCGTCTACCGGATGTGACAAAAACGGTAATGGAATGACCGGTAGCCCGAAAAGTTCAATGCGCGCACCTTTATACACCACTCGCTTTTTGGCTGGATCATACACGACTTTGACGGCCTTGACTTCCCAACTTGGCTTTTTGGGACAGCCATCGGCGGTTTGCACCTTGCACGCTGTATAGGCTGCGTAATCGAGGGTGTAGATCCCGTCTTTACGGGATCCCCGTTTTGCCGCTAGCCGGCTTTCGTCTGCAAGCACGACCAGCAAATTGTTTATGACGCCGTCCTTCAGTGCGTCGGTCAGTTCAATCTTGTCACCATAAGCGACATCGCCCTCTGGCCCGACCGCACGAACACTGCCCTCTGCAACCACCTGGCCAGTGGTGCGGTTCCAGACAACCGTATCCGCGCGGACCGAATAGCCCTCACGATTGGCGATGACATCGCCCTTGGCCGTCACAATTTCCGTATTGGAATCATATTCAACAACAGCAGCGGAAAATGCGATTTGGTCGCTGGATTGTTCAGGCGTTGTGACCGGAGCAGCCTCGGTTTGAGCCATCGCTATCGACGACACGGAACCTCCGCCGAGCAAAATCGGCATAAGCAAAATGCGGAACAGGGATGGCCGGGGGCAGGGGATATTCATAAAAACCGTTAAGCCCTTTATCGTTGGTATCGCCTTGGGTCCACCCATGTTGCCATGCCAGTCTGTATTTGCGGTAAACTGGTGGCATTTTAGTCGTATGTTTTGCTTTAAACCGACCGGCTATTAGGCCTATAGACCCCGGAAGACGAACGACCCCCAGCGGAAAGGCTGCTTAATTCCATGAAGATCAATTTTACCGATGTGCGCCCGCAAGACGCTGATGTGCTCGCATTCATTGTCACCAAAAGCACATTTGTTGATTTCAAATTTCCGTTAGAGAAGTCGGATATCATCCATGCGACGGCAAAGCTGGCGCGTTTTGAAGGCGCCGCGGGTCAAAGCTTCCTGTTGATCAATGAAGAAGCGGGCAAGCTTGTGCGGATTATTCTGCTTGCCGTCGCTGACGGTGAGACCGCGGACTATCAGAAGGCTGGCGGCGATATCATCGCGAAAGTGCAAACCTCTGGCGCGAAGCATATCGCTGTGCATGGCGCAAATCTGAGCGCTAAGGCGGCCGCCGAGGTTGCTTATGGTGCCACCTTACGCAACTGGCGCATGGACAAATACCGGACCAAAATGCCGGAAACGTCAAAGCCGACGGTGGAATCATTTACGCTGGTCGCTGCCCCAGGGGATTCGGCGGGTCATTGGACAAGTTACCAGGCTGTCGCAGACGGCGTCGCGTTCACCAAGGAATTGGTGACAGAGCCAGCGAACATCATTTATCCCGAAAGCTTCGTTGAGCGTTGCCAGCATTTGAAAGATCTGGGCGTCGAAATCAGCGTACTCGACGACAAGCAAATGGCTGCGCTCGGTATGGGCGCATTGCTTGGCGTTGCTCAAGGCTCACGTCGGCCTGCGCGCTTGCTGGTGATGAAGTGGGATGGCACGGGCGGCACACAGGCGCGGCCGGTGGCCCTCGTAGGGAAGGGCGTAACCTTCGACACCGGAGGTATATCGATCAAACCCGCCGCTGGCATGGAAGATATGAAATGGGACATGGGCGGCGCTGGCGCAGTCGCAGGTGCCATGAAGGCGTTGGCCGGCCGCAAGGCCAAGGCCTATGTGGTGGGCGTTTGCGGTCTTGTCGAGAACATGCCCGATGGCAACGCGCAGCGGCCTGGGGACATTGTGACGTCCATGTCGGGACAAACGATTGAAGTGCTAAACACTGATGCTGAAGGCAGGCTTGTCCTTTGCGATGCGCTGCATTGGGTGCAGGAAAACTATAACCCTGAGTACATCGTGGATCTGGCAACGCTTACGGGTGCGATCATTGTTTCGCTCGGCAATGAATATGCTGGTTTGTTCTCCAACAGCGACGAACTCGCCGACAAGCTGACCGCCGCTGGCAAGGCATCGGGCGATCCTTTATGGCGGTTTCCGCTGTCTAAGGCGTATGACAAGATGATCGACAGCCCAATTGCTGACATGAAGAATATCGGTGGAAAGGGCGCAGGCTCCATCACTGCAGCTCAGTTCCTCGGCCGGTTCATCAAGGACGGCGTAAAGTGGGCGCATCTTGATATTGCGGGCACGGTTTGGGCCGACAAGGCTGGTCCTGTATGGGACAAGGGCGCGACCGGATTTGGCGTCCGGTTGCTCGACAGATTCGTCGCGGACAATTTCGAAGGCTGATGCAGCCACATCATGCAGGTCGATTTTTATCAGCTTACCCGCGATCCTGCTGAAAAAGTGATTCCCTTTATTGCCCAGCGCGTGCTGGACGATAAAGGGCGTTTGCTGATTGTTAGCGAAGTTCGTGCGCAGCGTGACTTGATATCCGCATCCTTATGGACGGCGCGGCCGGACAGCTTTCTGGCTCATGGCATGTCGGGTACCGAAAACGCCGATTTTCAGCCGATTTTGCTGTCGGATGAGCTGCAGGCAACGAATGGTGCAAGGCTGCTGGCGATTGCCGATGGTAAATGGCGGCCAGCGGAAAGTCACTTTGACCGCATTTTTTACCTGTTCCCGCCCGACAAGACAGATGATGCCCGCGCTGCGTGGCGCGGTCTGGGCGAGGGGGTTGAGAAACGTTACTGGAAACAGGACGGCGGCAAGTGGAAGCAGGGGCCATAAGGCGAGCCGTCTTAACACTTGCACTCAAGCGCAACCATGGTTAGAGGCGCGCCCAATTCCCCCCTTAAGTAAATGGAGCTTCTCATGGCGATTACGCGCACCTTTTCAATCATCAAGCCCGACGCGACCCGCCGCAACCTGACCGGTGCCGTGACCAAGATGCTGGAAGAAGCTGGCCTGCGAGTCGTAGCGTCCAAGCGCATCCACATGTCACGCGAACAGGCCGAAGGCTTTTACGCCGTACACAAAGAACGCCCATTTTTTGGCGAACTCGTTGAATTCATGATCAGCGGCCCAGTCGTCGTGCAGGTCCTTGAAGGCGAAGACGCCATGCAGCGCAACCGTGACGTCATGGGTGCGACGAACCCCGAAAATGCTGAACCAGGCACCATTCGCAAGGAACTCGCCGAGAGCATTGAAGCCAACACGGTTCATGGTTCGGACAGCGACGAGAACGCCGCGATTGAAATCGCCTATTTTTTCAAGCCTGAAGAAATCGTCGGTTAACTTCCGTCAGTTCAAGGTCACCTGAAAGGCAAGTGCGTAGCTCGCGCTTGTCGCCAGTGCACCGATAGTTGCCGTCACCGTGCTACCTGTAATGGAAGCCAGTGGCTCATTATTCGTTGCGTCGGCGCACGTCGTGCCTTTGTTGAAGCTGTTTGCAACGATGCTGGTTTGGGCAGGCAAACTGTCGGTGAGAACGACATCTGTCGCGTCGCCCCCCCCAATTGTTCCGGATGACGATGCAGTGACGTATTGTCGCACCTGGCAAGGATTTGGGGTTTGACCCACTGACGGCGTCCGACGTCACAACAGACGTTTTCTGCACCTCAAGTGGCCCGGGCGTTATCACGACGGATCCATTGCTACCGGGCGGACCAGCGGTGGAAGAACGCGTTGTTCTGCCCGTCGCGCCCGTGCCGCCCGTGGCTGCGATGCTTGGAGAGGTAATGTTGGTGGAATTGTGGTGGCAACTGCCGCCGCCGCCGCCAGAAATTGCAGCAACGAAATCGCTCGTACTTGAGCCGCCCGTGCCGGCTGTAAACCCGCCACCGCCACCGCCACCGCCACCAGCATCACCACTGAAGACCGTTGCATTTCCGCCGTTCACGCTCGTGCCACAGCTGACGGTCGACGTCAGGGCCAGACTTGTCGTGCCGTTCTGACCTGCGACCCAGCTACCGCCTGCACCACCACCTCCGCCGCCTGCCTGGATAAAGACGACACCGTTGACGGCTAAACTTGTACTGCCGCCGCCGCCTGCTCCACTTCCGCTGTAGCCAACGCCTGGGCAATTTGCTGCCGCGCCATTGCCGCCGGCAGCCCTTCCTGTTCCGCCCGCACCGCTACCAGTGCAGGGCACGTACCCAAACATGGTAGCACCTGATGTAAAGGCCGATCCGCCGCCCTGGGCAATGGTGCCGGACAGGACCTCGCCTGGAGTCACAGTTATGATCGCGGTAACTTTTGCGCCATTGCCGACATTGCCACCCCTTGCGCTGTCCGCCGCGCCGCCGCCGCCGCCTGCGCCAGATACCTGTACTTGCACGCGCGTGACGCCGGCGGGAACGGTGTATGTCCAGGAACCTGGCGTGCTGAAGGTCTGCGCGTTTGCAGGGATGGAAAATAATCCTAAGGCAATGATGCAAATGAACCAAAACCAGATCGGGGCACGCGCGGACGCGGCACACGACTGATGCGCATGCAATAGATCATACAACGGGCGAACAACGCTGAACATAGACTTCGTGAAAACTGAACGGTTTTTGTTCAGCAAAGTTTATCGACGAAGACGTTAAGTATCTATAAAATTTGTGATTTTAATTTTCGTGGCGCGACAGCATGCCAGCTTTTGGCAATCCATTCGCCTATATGGTCCCAATCGGTATCTCCAAGGTCAAGTCGGATTGCCACCCAGCCATCACCAAAATATGCCGGCCGATAATAATGGTCAGGGTCGCTCTCAATCAGCATAGCCTGTTCTTCGGCGCCGCTGATTTTGACCAGCAGCGCAATCTTTCCGTCATTGTGGTGATCGACCGACACATAAGCGAATTTCTTGCCACCTATAATTCCGAAGCACGGCATACCATGGGAAAGCACTTCGTCCGACGCCGGCTGCGCGAGCGCAAACGCGCGGACCTGCGCAACGAGATAATTCGGGTTGGAATCGCGGCTGACATACTCCCACAGCGCTCTGGGGAATAATTGATGTTCCGCCATCCGGACACGCGCCGCGAGGCTTTCTGCAGTGTCGCCGCGACATATGGCCACTTCCATCTGGGCAAGCACTGGTCCATCATCGAGCGCTGGAGTAACCAAATGGACGCTGCAACCGGCAACGCTGTCTTTTGCGTCAATTGCCTGCTGGTGGGTATTAAGCCCCTTATATTTGGGCAACAGCGATGGATGCATGTTCAATATCCGCGCATCCCATTGTTCGACGAAATCGGTGGTCAACACACGCATATATCCGGCCAGTACGACATAATCGGCCCCGGCTTTCATGATCTGCGCATGCATGATGGCATCATGCTCGGCGCGGTCCAGTCCAACATGCGATTTGGCAAAGATCGTTATGCCCTCGGATGACGCGATTTTCAGACCCTCGGCATCCGGGTTGTTGCTCGCGACGAGAACGATTTCATAAGGGCAATCGGGAAGTTTCGCAGCGTATAACAACGCTGCCATATTGGTGCCTGCGCCGGATATGAGGACGGCGACCTTGGTTTTCATATCACGGCCACCGCACCGTTATGCGGTACGCAATTCAGGGCCGCGTGCCTGCGCTCAGCCATGATGCGTCGCGGTCCAGTCGGATTGCGCGCTCCATGTTTCTACCGCGCCGGTAACGGTGCAGCCCTTGTCTCCGGCCGCAATATGCCCGATTGCGTGAACGGTCTCACCTGCGGCTTCCAGCGCGGCGGTCACATCGGCGGCATCGGTTTTCGCCACGACAACAGCCATGCCGATGCCGCAATTGAACGTGCGCGCCATTTCCTCAGGTTCAATATGTCCCTGCGCCTGCAGGAACGCCATCAATCGGGGCTGCGCCCATGCATTGGCGTCCACATGCGCATGCAAGCCATCAGGCAGGATACGCGGGATATTTTCCAGCAGGCCGCCACCTGTGATATGTGCCATGGCGTGTATTTTTCCTGTTCTGACCAGTGGCAACAGCGATTTTACATAAATCCGGGTGGGCGCCATCAGTGCGTCGATGAGGATCACATTCTGGTCGAACAAAGCGGGGCGATCCAGTTTCCAGCCTTTGTCGGCGGCCAGCCTGCGCACGAGCGAAAATCCGTTGGAATGCACACCTGAGGACGCAAGACCCAAGATCACGTCGCCGTCGGCGACCTTGTCGGCGGTCAGCACCTGATCGCGCTCGACAGCGCCAACGCAAAAACCGGCGAGATCATAATCTCCGTCGGAATACATGCCCGGCATCTCCGCGGTTTCGCCGCCGATCAGGGCACAGCCAGCCAGCTTGCAACCCTCCGCGATGCTGGCAACGACCGACGTCGCGACGTAATTATCCAGTTTTCCGGTTGCGTAATAATCCAGAAAGAACAGCGGTTCAGCGCCTTGCACGATCAAATCATTCGCGCACATGGCGACGAGATCAATACCGACGCCCTCGTGCTTTCCCGACTCAATGGCGAGTTTCAACTTCGTGCCGACCCCATCATTGGCAGCAACCAGCAGTGGATCGTTAAAGCCAGCTGCCTTCAGGTCGAAAAATCCGCCAAAGCCGCCCAGGTCGGCGTCTGCGCCAGCGCGCCGGGTGGCCTTTGCCAGCGGCGCTATCGCGCGCACCAGGGCATTGCCGGTTTCAATGGAAACACCCGCCTTGGCATAAGTGTAGGATTCGGGTTGCTGATCTTTTGCGTCCATTTATCGCCGTTAGCGAGAACAGGCTTGGAATTCCACGCCTATGTCGCCTAAAGGTGCGGCAATGAAAAATTTGCGTGGAAAATGGTTTCGGGTCGCAGCAATCGGCTTGCCGCTGGCGTTGGTTGGCGGCGGAATTGTGTTGGCGCAGATCGAGGGACCTAAGCGCGGAATTGCGCCAATTGCCAGCGCGGGCGACTTCGAAGTGACCGGGGTGTCCGTCAACGTAGTTGCCAACAACGCATTTGAAGCAAGGCAAAAGGGTTGGGAACAGGCGCAGCGCATTGCCTGGTCTGCGTTATGGCGCAAAACCCATGGCAGCGCTGGTGCTGGCCTGTCCGATTCGACACTGGACGGCATCGTTGCTGCAATTGTTGTGGAACAGGAACAGATCGGCCCACGGCGTTATGTGGCAAAGCTTGGTGTCCTGTTTGACCGCGCGCGGGCCGGGCAGCTGCTCGGCGTCAGTGGCGTTACACGGCGCTCAGCGCCCTTATTGTTATTGCCGATAACATATTCTGCTGGTGCGCCAACGGTGTTTGAACAACGCACGTCGTGGCAGCGCAGTTGGGCCAAATATCGTACCGCCGACAGCACCATTGATTATGTGCGTCCAAGCGGTGCGGGCGGTGAGTCGCTCCTGCTCAATGCCGGACAGCAAAGCCGCCGCAGCCGCATCTGGTGGCGCACGATGCTTGATCAATTTGGTGCGGCTGATGTTGTCATCCCAATTGCCCGGATCGAGCGGCAATGGCCGGGCGGACCAGTCGTCGGGCATTTTTCTGCGCGATACGGGCCAGATAACAAGTTTCTCGGCGCCTTCACGCTTCGGACAACGAGCAGCGCGGGTATCCCGGCGATGATGGATCAGGCCGTGGTGAGAATGGACCAATTGTTCCAGTCAGCATTCAGGTCGGGCAGCCTGCGTGCGGATGCTTCGCTCGTCCTTGAGCCTGAGGTTGTCGACGAAGAGGACTTGGCGAGCGAAGTTGAAGACAGTGCCGTCACGGACGACATTGAGGGCGCAACACTGCCCGATGAAGCGCCCGCGCGCACACTTGATGATGTGGTCCGGTCCATCCAGCCAGAGGCTTCAACGCCGCGCGAACCGGCAACGGCGACCCCGCCACCGCCGCAGCCCCGCCCGTAATCCTATACAGCCAAATCGATGCGCCAGATTGCCTTGCCCTTGGATGAGTTGCGTTCAGGCGCATCCTCGAGCCTGATTATTACGGCATGTAATGCAACGGCGTTTGCGGGGCTTTCGAGCGCTGCGCATTGGGCCAAACGCTGTGCGATACTGACTGGACCGGCCCGGTCGGGCAAAAGCTTGATGGCGCGTTATTTCTCGGGGCAGGACGGGACCGTCATGGACGATGCCGAGGCATGTTCTGACGAGGTCCTGTTCAACGCATGGAACCGCGCGCAGGAGAGCGGCGTGCCGTTGCTGCTTATCTCGCGGTGGCAGCCTGCCGAGTGGAATGTGTCGTTACCGGATTTGAAATCGCGGCTGGGTGCTGCTGTGCTGCTCGACATTGCCCCGCCCGATGACGAGATGATTGAACAATTGCTGCAAAAGCAGCTTGTCGATCGCGGCGCTGCGATCAGCATCGATGCCTTAAGCTATGTGAAGCGCCGGATTGAACGCAGCTATGCCGCTATCGAAAAATTTGCGCGCGCGGCCAATGCCATGGCGCTGGCCGACAACGCGCCTGTCAATCTGACGTTAGTCAAACGGGTGTTGGACAGCTAGTTCAGGCAGCGGGTTCGCGTACCATGTCTTCTTCATGGGTATGCGTCATCTTGAGCTTGCCGTTCACGACGGCGAAGGCCAGCCGTCCTTCCACCAGATCGAGCGCATCGCGGCCGAACTGTTCAAAGCGCCAGCCAGTCAACACCTCAAGGTCGGTGCGTTCGCCAGCCGCGAGGCGTTCCAGTTCTTCGGTGCGCACAATAAGGCGCGGGGCCACATTGATTTCGCGTGACCGGATCTTGAGCAAAAGCTTCAAAAGGTCGGCGACAAGCGAGCCATCCTTTCCGCCGCCCGGCGCCGAGCGACCACGGTCAGGCATGATATCGCGCGCCATTGGCTGGCTGGCTTCAATCACCGCAATCAGCCGCGCACCGATTTCATTGTCGCGCCAAGCTGGCGACAGGCCGCGCACCTTTGGCAGGTCTGCCTGCGTTTTTGGTGGATGGGCGGCGATGTCGGCGAGCGTTTCGTCCTTCATAATCCGCCCGCGCGGGATATTTTTACGCTGCGCTTCCTTTTCGCGCCACGACGCCATGGCCTGAAGCCGGCCAAGAACGTCCGGTTTGCGCGATTGCACCTTGATTCGCGACCACGCATTCTCCGGATCGTTGCGGTAATTTGCCGCGTCCGAAATCCGCTCCATTTCGTCGTTTAGCCACGCACCACGGCCAGTGGTCTTGAGCTTTTCCAGCATCATCGGGAAAATGACCGACAAATGCGTGACGTCCGCAATTGCGTAGTCAATTTGCCTTTTGTCCAGCGGACGGCGCGACCAGTCGGTAAAGCGCGCGCCTTTGTCCAGCTGGATGCCCATCCAGAGGTCAACGAGGTTCGAATAGCCGATCTGCTCGCCCTGACCCAGAGCCATGGCCGCAATCTGCGTGTCGAACATCGGGTGGGGCGTCTTGCCCGTCAGGTTGAAGAAAATCTCGATATCCTGGCCACCGGCGTGGAAAATCTTCAGTACATCCTCATTTTCGCAGAGCAGCTCCAACATGGGCGTGAGGTCAATGCCTTCGGCTTTGGGGTCAATCGCCGCTGCTTCGTTGGCGTCGGCAAGTTGCACCAGACATAGGTCGGGATAATACGTATTTTCCCGCATGAATTCGGTGTCAACCGCAACAAAGGGCGATTGTGCAAGCCGGGCGCACAATTCGGCGAGACGTTTGCTGTCGGTGATTAAGGGATGAATCTGCATTGGCCGTTGCCCTAGCACCCATTCACGACTTGACAAAGTGCCGCTGCACTGTTGACAGGCGCGCTTTCCACAGCTTTTTTGAATTGAGTAAATAATGCACGCTTATCGTACGCACAAATGCGCCGAACTTCGCGATTCCCATGTGGGGGAAAATGTCCGCCTGTCGGGTTGGGTCCACCGCAAGCGGGACCATGGCGGTGTATTGTTCGTCGACCTGCGCGACCATTATGGCATGACTCAGATCGTCGCCGACAGCGACAGCCCTGCTTTGCCCATTCTCGAAGCCCTGCGGCTTGAGAGCGTCGTCACGATCGATGGCGAGGTAAAGGCCCGCAGCGCTGGCACGGTGAATGCCAATCTGCCGACGGGGCAGATTGAGGTGTTCGCGCGCAGCGTCACGGTGCTCAGCAAATCGGAAGAGCTGCCTTTGCCAGTGGCTGGCGAGCAGGAATATCCAGAGGAAACCCGCCTCAAATACCGGTTCCTCGATTTGCGCCGCGAAACGCTGCACGCCAATATCGTCAAGCGCACGCAGATCATCCGCGAAACCCGCCGCCGCATGGAAGATATCGGTTTTACCGAATATTCGACGCCGATCCTGACCGCGTCCAGCCCCGAAGGCGCGCGCGACTTTCTGGTGCCAAGCCGGATTCATCCCGGCAAATTCTTCGCGCTGCCGCAAGCGCCGCAGCAATATAAGCAATTGCTGATGGTCGCAGGTTTCGACCGCTATTTCCAGATCGCACCCTGTTTCCGCGACGAAGACCCGCGCGCCGACCGTTTGCCTGGCGAATTCTATCAGCTCGATCTCGAGATGAGCTTTGTGACTCAGGAAGAAGTCTGGGACACGATGGAGCCAGTCATGGCAGGCGTGTTCGAGGCGTTTGCCGACGGTAAGAAAGTGACGCCAGCAGGCCAGTTCCCGCGCATTCCGCACTCAAAGGCAATGCTGGATTACGGCACCGACAAGCCCGATTTGCGCAATCCGCTGATCATTCACGACGTCACTGACCAGTTCAAGACATCGGGCTTTGGCCTGTTCGAGCGCATTGTCGAAGGCGGCGGTGTTGTCCGCGCGATTCCTGCGCCGAAGACGGCAGACAAGAGCCGCAAGTTCTTTGACGACATGAATGAATGGGCGCGTAGCGAAGGCCATGCAGGGCTTGGCTATGTCACCCGCAAGGCCGGCGAATTTGGCGGTCCAATCGCCAAGAATCACGGCGAAGAAGGTATGGTCGCACTGTACGACGCGATGGGACTTGGGCCCGATGACGGCTGCTTCTTTGCCGCTGGCAAGGAAGAACAAGCCGCAAAGCTTGCTGGCGCGGCGCGCACACGCACCGGCGAACAGCTTGACCTGATTGAAAAGGATGCCTTCCGCTTCTGCTGGATCATCGACTTCCCGTTCTACGAATGGAGCGAAGAGGACAAGAAGGTCGACTTTGCGCACAACCCGTTCTCGATGCCGCAGGGCGGCCTTGAGGCGCTAGAGACGCAGGATCCACTTACGATCAAGGCCTATCAATATGATATGGTCTGCAACGGCTATGAGCTTGCCTCTGGCTCGATCCGTAACCAGCATCCCGACCTGATGGTCAAGGCGTTCGAATTGACCGGTTTGACTCAGGCCGATGTCGAGGACCGCTTTGGCGGCATGTATCGCGCGTTCCAATTTGGTGCTCCGCCCCATGGTGGCATGGCTGCTGGCGTTGACCGCATGGTCATGCTGTTGTGCGGTGTCCAGAATCTGCGCGAAATCACGCTGTTTCCGATGAACCAGCGTGCGGAGGACCTGCTGATGGGTGCGCCGTCACCTGCCATGGCCAAGCAACTGCGCGAGCTGAACATTCGCGTTGTGGAGCAACCGCCAAAGGCGTGATCCAAAGCAGGCATTTGCATCCGATTTGTCCCTTTTAGGGACAGGGGCTTCGCTTTGGCTTGTTTGTGCGCGCAATTGATGCTGGAAGGCGGAAATGTCCATTGACCTTTCCCAATTTGAATCCGGCGCAAAATATAGCGGGAGCTATGACAAGGACCTGAAGATACTTCAGGACCGGCTGGCGACGCTTCAGGCGCTGCATATTCTGCATGGCGCGCGCACCCTGATTGTCATGGAGGGCTGGGACGCAGCGGGCAAGGGCGGCGCCATCAAGCGCATGACTGCCCCGCTTGATCCGCGATATTATCAGGTTTCGCCGATCTCGGCACCGACGATCGAGGAAAAGGAAAAGCATTTTCTGTGGCGCTTCTGGAACAAATTGCCGGGCAAAAAAGAAATCAGCATCTGGGACCGAAGCCATTATGGCCGCGTGCTTGTCGAGCGTGTGGAAGGTTTCTGCAATGAAGCCGAGTGGCGCCGCGGTTATGACGAAATCAATGAATTCGAATCTCGGCAGGGCGAAATTGGTACAAAGATTATCAAGATATTCCTGCATGTGACCGCAGAAACGCAGGACAAGATTCTTGCCGAGCGTCTTGATGACCCCGCGAAAAGGTGGAAGGTCACCAAAGAGGATTTTCGCAACCGCGCCAAGCGCGATGATTATCTTGTTGCGTTAAAGGACATGTTCAAGCGCACGCACACCCATTGGGCCCCCTGGACCGTCATTGATGGCAACAATCAAAAGGCGGCGCGCATTGCGGTGCTGACTCATGTGATAGAAGAGCTGGAAAAAAGCGTGCCGCAGGATTTTCCCGAGATTGACCTGCAAATCGTCGCTTTGGCCGAGCAGATGATTGGCTATACGCCAAAAGGATAATCGATCGCCAATATCTCCCATTCCTTAGGACCAGTGGGAAGATTTACCGTTTTGACGTCGCCAATGCCCGCACCGCGCAACGCGCGGGACAGCGGCGCATTCCAGCCAATCCGGCCAGCACTGGCGTCGGCTTCATCGTCGCCAACGATCGTCACTTTTCTTTCAATGTCTTCTGCATCCGCGATTGTGACGGTTGCGCCAAAGAAGATGCGGCTGCGGTCCTGCTGTTGTGACGGATCAAGCACCTTGGCGGCCTTCATCTTTTTGGAAAGTTGCCCAAGCTCCCGGTCAATCGCGCGCAG
>JANMJX010000001.1:0-74963 GCA_031371575.1 Sphingomonadales bacterium | reverse complement strand
TGCTTGCCGAGCTCGGCATTGCGATCCCGGTCGGAATCGAGAAGGCGCTGCAGATGGCGCGGCGGATCGTTGACGGCGAGGCTGAGCTCGACCTGCCTACCGAAGCGCAGAACGTCGTTGCTCTGCTGGCGGATCATGTGCTTCAGCTTCACGCCAAGTTGCGGAAGATGGATCTACGCCTCGCCGCCCTGCAGCGGAGCGATGAGCGGGCGCGCCGTCTGGCGACGATCCCCGGCATCGGCCCGATCGGCGCGACCGCGCTCGCCGCGTCGGTGACCGACCCAAGCCAGTTCGCTTCGGGGCGTCAGTTCGCCGCCTGGCTTGGGCTGACGCCGCGACAGAGCTCGAGTGGCGGCAAGGAACGCTTGGGGCGGATCACCAAGATGGGTGACAAGTATCTGCGGCAGCTTCTAATCGTCGGCGCAACTGCGCTGGTCCGATACGCCAGGGAGAAGCCCGATACGGTCGATCCGCGCTTCATCGCCTTGTTGGCGAGAAAGCCTGCGCGCGTCGCCTCGGTCGCCATCGCCAACAAGATGGCGCGCATCGCGTGGGCTATCATGGCGCGCGGCGGTGTCTTCGAACGCGGGCATGCGCCGATGCTGGCAGCTGCATAGATCAAGAGTTTAGCTGAGGAGATCAGCTTCACGAAGTTGTGAGAGCGAAGCGATGTGATGGCAAAACCGGTCGGACCGGGAGCAAGGACAATCCAAGGACAGTCTCAGGCGTAATAGCCTGCAAACCCGATCGGAACCTTGTTCGCGAACCCCATCAGGGCCAGCAGTCTAAACCGACTGCACAAACAGGCCGGACAGACGACTGCACCCGACCAAAGGCCAGTTTATCATTTTATGCTTGCAACGCGGGAGCCATCCACAGAGGACTGTCCGGATCATCCAACGAAGCTGTCGTTAAAACGATATGTGAACGAATGGCCGCTTACCGTGACTGCGCCCTCAAAAGGAGACTGTCGCGACTGTCCAACGAAGCTGCCATCAGAGTGATGATTAACCCTGCCTTACCAGCGTAATGTGTCGTTTGTTTATAAGGCGACTGCAAGAATGTCGGCGGTTGCCTTAAGTTTCGGTGGACTGGCCGGGTATATTGGTATCGGTCGAAACCGTTTTGTTGGTTTACCAGAAAAGCTTCTTTAGGTGACGCGGTATTGGAGTATATTTGCGGGAGGGCTTACGGTCACCGCCGCATTCGCAATCGTCATCACACCATCGATCGACTTCCCCCTAGCGATGCGCTAAAACGCTGTGGCGGCGCCTGTAAGCAAATGCAGAGTTGGTTTTGCCAATTTTGGATGTTTAAGGATGATATGGTCTTAGATTGCTGGGTGCAAACGACACACAAACTCAAAGCCGTAATGCCATTTGGCACGCCACACTGGACGACATTCGAGCTGGACAAATCCAGGAAGTTTTAAAAAAGTTAACTTATCGTCAGGGATATGCAGCAAGCACTCCGCCTGAAAACCGGACTGAGACAAATCAATAACTTTAACCGCATTGCGCGCTCCGCCCAATGCTCGAATGTGTGCGGGGATCGTTACGTTGCCTCGGTTAAACTCACGCGAGTTAAAGTAATGTTGGCTCACCAATTGCTCATTTCAACTTACATTAAGTCCATGCTTTCGGTTATGGCGTCCAACTGTTAAAGACTGGAACACGAGCATGTTTAACAAATTCGACCTATAGCTATTACCCGCATCTGCCCCAACAAGATGTCTCCATCATATTTCAAACACCAAATTTTGAGACGATGCAGTTGCCTTCGATATTGCTCCACAGTAGCGTTGGGGTCGCGCGGTTCAACAATGTAAGGTGGTTCTGAAATTCGTGCGACGCTCTTTGCGCTGGCACAGAGGAATGCTTAGTTCATAGCCGAAAAACTTTGGTGGCCTGTAACTCCGATGTTAACGTTGGCTTGTGGTGTTCGAGAGCCTTCGCGCGACGTTCGACTGTCACTCGCGTCGATGAAACACTCGTGCGACTTCGTTGCATATGGAGAGTGCCTTGGACAATTACGCATTGTGCAAATGGGCTGCCATAAAGCTATTTACGAGATCCAGCCAGTTAACCTAGCAAATCTCATAAAAGAGCGCACATTTCGAACACCAGCCCATAAAAGGGGCAGCATCACGTAGGTTTTGGTGCAGGATTAATTGAGCGCAGCCGAAACCCATCAGCGAGAGGCTAATTTGCTCAATTTTATCAAACATTCCTCAAGGGAATTCAAAAACTATGCTGTATTAAGCATTTTCAATATGAAGCCGTTCTTAGTGTCTTGCATTTAATCATTAGCTTATTGGGGGACGTTTATGGCAAAAGCTATTAGAGGTACGAAGGCGGTTAGAGCGACAGTTACTCTTGAGAGTTCTGTCGAATTTCTTAATACTGGTGGCACAAATGTGACGATCGTCGTGGACGGTGTCCGTTCGGTATGGTGGACGCCGTCACGCGTTACAGCACATGCTGCGGTATATATCGCGGCTATTCGTGCGATGCCCGTCGCAGATGCCCGAGGCGTAACGCACCTGACATTCAGCACACGCGCTAATTTGGTACGTAGACAAGTTACCGGCGAATGGAAAAAGCGTGCGACTCAGCTGTCAGGACTACATGGAATTTACATGCAGTTTCGCGGCGATTTTGACGATGTAGACTGGATCCAGTCCCCGCGTCCATAAAAGGTTACCGATCTGCTATTTCTTCCAACTAGGCATGGAAAGACGTTCAACAGTATCAATTGTGATGTCAAAATCGAGGAAGCCCGAAAGTGTGTTTTTGCGCTTTGACGTCAAGGTCCAGCTTATTACTTCCATGAACGGAGAGCTAAGTACGCCGAATAGAATATCATGAAGCGTGACGCGTCGTCCATCTTCACCTAATCGGCTAATCATATTAAATGGATCTCCAGTTGCTGCATTGAATGCTCGGTAATGTTGAAAGCCATCCGGCAAAGGCTCGTTTGGTATTACCGATACAAGTTCCTTATAATTCAAGCTTGGCAGATTCGAGAGAATTCGTGCGAATCTTTGCGCGCCAACCTCATCTTTGTTGTCTCCGAGTTGCACCAATCGTGAGATTGCCAGTGCATCACTTACGTCGTGAACGTCGATGCCGAAACTTATCGTACCTGGGCACCCATCGTGCGAGAATTTAACTTGATGATTATTCATTCTTTTTTCCTTTCAATATTCTTTTTATACTGTCGTTGGAAATTTCAGTTTTTTTAGAAGAATTTCGCAATCGTAGTTGTTATCGAGGCTACGGCGGGTAAGGGACGGGTCAAAAATTGAACAAGTGCCAAAGTCCGGTATTCCGTGGCAATCTTCGAAGCCGATGCACATATTGTAATTGACTTCGGTAATCTCGTAATAGCAGGCTGGGCGCGAGCTACGGCGATCAAGCGCGGGTAGTCACCGGCTTTAGGTCATCGCTGATCGATAGAAGTTTGCTGGCAGCTTCCGACTATACTGCGGCGTTTGCAAACGCCTCATTCGATGGCATCGAAGTCGAGGCAGTCGCTAATGTGTGGTTTACTGCCATGTTGCTGGCATCTTGTGCGCGCAGGAAAACCCACTTGTGTGCCAGAATAGCATTTCGCGTGAACAATCAGTTTGTTACTCTGACCTGTATCCCCCTCCGCAAAACAGGCTCAGGAATTTTCGAGAAATCATTCCGCTGTTATCTGTATCATAAGAGACGTTAGCGCTGTGTTCCAAGCGGTTGGTGTCGCTGTGTCGGAACCTTATGCCCATCCGCCTTGAACTGAAAAACAAAATATGGAGGAATGCATACGCCCCGTCGATCACCCACTCCACCATTGCGACCAAGCCACTTTTGATCGGGCATTGTTTCACCATAAAATCTGATTTTTAGCAATTTCCGGTTTTCATCCAGTTCACCAATTGAGGATTCTGCGGCCTCTCGGCGTTTTGAGCGCGCGTCGAACAATTGGCCAGCGTTTTGGGCAGTGTAGCCCATTGGACGCAAACAGATGTAATCGTCCCGGCATGGATTTGCCGGGTCGCACGCCCTTACGCCTGCATAGCTGGTATATATTCCAAAACAACTTTCTGGCGTACGTGTGCCTGCGCCTACCTGAGCAAGACATTTGTTAAATCCGCTTGAGGCCAACAGTGCACAGGTTGCTTCCGAGCCTAATTCGGTGCACTCGGAAAGGCGGAGAGATCCTGCAGGAAAGCCTCCCGTTCCTTGATCTCGTACACGACTTGCATGGTCTTTATCACTCTCTCCTGTATTTCTCTCAATACCGCCGCTTCCCGCATAATATTCTTGGTGCGCCGCAAAATAACTGTTTAAGGCCCCGGCCTGAAGGTACTCTGTAGCGATGGTTGTATTGCGTGGAGTGCCTGATAGTAACACTGGCGAAGTTCGCGTATACTTGTCAAATCCGAAGCTTGTCGATTTAACGCGCCCCGTCTGCATGGCTTCTCCAATCTGAATTTGTGCGTTGGGATTAACGCAGATTCCAATCTCGGGTTGATTGGCGGAACTGAACACTTTTCGGCATTCAAGATGCGAAGCACAAGGCCATGCGCGTACGCTACCTGCCGTTTGCTTCGCCAGGCAGGCTCCACCCCAGCCGCCAACGAGTTGCAGGTTTGTGGGGCTTATTTTCGTCATGTTTGGTTTTGGTTTAAGCGATGCAAACCGATTTTGCGGGCGCGCGGTGTAGCTTGCTGCGAGCACACGCCGCGAGATTTCTTTCGAGTTGGAAAGCAAGCGCAAGATTTCCATGCGCCTTAACTGGTCACCAAAGAAATGGGGAGACCCCGGTAAATAAACTGCGTTTACCGAAGACGTGCCAGCGCGATCAGCACCAGGCAAATGAAAACCTGCGATTGCTCGTGTTTGGTGACACCCCGAGCAGGACATTTCATTCAGTCTGGTTCGGAATTCATCGGCAGTGCCGACGAATGAAAGCGTGTTGGGATAAGCTTTTCGATATTGCGACAGAGCATTCTCTATCTCGCTATCGTCAATGACTTGCTGTGTCCCGCCGGGGTCGTTCCAAAATGGTTGATTGCCTGATCGCGCAGCGCCACCCGGAGAAATCGAAATAGCACGACACGCCAGAAATGGTTGCGGTATGTTGAGTAATCCGTTGTCGACATCGCCCATCCCATTTGCGCCGCGACCGGGAAGGTTCATTGACAAGAGATAACTAACGAGATCTTTTTTGTCGAGCTTTTTACCCCATTCTTCTTTGCAGGTGTTTTCATCACCATCTTTTCCGAGAAGGCGGGCGCGATCGATTTGATTTGTAAGATAGCTCGGCTTCCACTGCCCGTGCGGGTTGCCTGGGACCCAGCGGAAAACCCTTATGATATAAGTGCCCAAAGTACCAAAGTCGGTCTCGTCGGCAGCTGCAGGGACACGCGAGCCTTGCATATTAAGTTCAATACGATCGACATCTTGCGGACGTAAAGTTGACACAAGCAACTTTGCCTGATTTAGCAGGGCTGCGTGGTCTGCACCGCTCTGTCTTAGGTTCACATAGTCAAGCCAACGGCGCGCAACTTCAGCGCAGCTAACTTTACCTGTCCATGGTACTGCAGGAAACACAATGTTCATGGTTACCGGCAATCTCGATTGATAGTGTCGTTCGCCGGGCACAGACGCGGGAAGATCGCCCTCGTAGCCAAATCTGTAAATGGCGCTGATCTCACCACATTTAAGTGGTACATTATGTTCTGGCACCAGATCTCGATTAAATTGTCGATCCATTCTGTTTACTATTCCGACCAGCTCGATTTTGGACCCAGCAAATGTCAGAAAATCAAGGGGCATGCTCTGTGCATCTGCGCCCCCATATTCAGGGTAATTCTTGATCCAAGCAACATCCGATTTCACGGCATTAAGTACCTCGGCGAATACCGGGATGGTAAATGGATTGCTGTCGAGATTAGCCTGTTTCATAGCAGCGCGGCTGTCTCGGTAAATTAGGCATTGGAAGTTTAATCGACCGGCATTTGCGCACGCTGAAGTACTGCGGTCGAATTCGGCAAGTATCTCGGGCTCGATAATATATGGCCCCAACAGCGGCTCAGGAATTTCCGGCGCCCAGACCTCGGGCTGTAATTGCTGCGAAAATAATACTGCACTGGTAAATATGAAAATTAAGCCGGCAAGCTTTTTTATGACTGAATGTAGCATCGCGTCCCCCTCGCGGTAAGTCTGCATAAAATGATACTTGCATAACCTTTAAGGCGATCCTGTGCAAAGTAGATCTATTCGCTACCGCAGTTCGGGTAAAAGTCGGAGGTACGCGTCAGCAAATACTTTTACGTTTGTTCCGCATTGACTAACTGTCGAGTTTAGCTTGGAGGGGATTCAGCTAAAGCTTAGGGTTTGTTGGAACGAACATTCTAGCGAACCCAGTTTAGGATGCATCTGCTCAGGCGAGGTCGGTGGCGTCCATCTTCATGTCCAGCAGATGTGGACAATCTAGGAAAAGCCAACTTTAGGCAGGCGCAGCTCCTGGTCACGCCAATAATAACTCGCCCACGTGTTGGATCGCACTCGAGAAATTGCACTTTTGATGGCCTTCTTATGGCTATCCGGCATGTCGACGTCAGAGACGATTTACCTGATGTAAATCTCGCCGCCACACGGCTTAGCAATGAGAAGTATTATCCGAATAGCTGATATGGTTATTACAGACTGCGACATTCCCGAGTACGCCGAATTATTGTCAAGATACTTGGCGTGCGTCGACCTCTTGCAACCCTCGGAGATGCAGCTGGCGACATCTCCACCAATCTGCCACTGGATAAGTCGTCAAGATTCATTATATTTTTGGTCTTCTTGCGATAAGGATCGAAGCAGGTTCAAGTCACTGACCAGCGGAGAAACCAATTTGTCGATATCATTCAGGAGCGTGGTGGTTTTTCATTTTTATAGGATCGGTTGAACAATATGCGGACTAAGGGTAAAATTCGCGAGTTTGACTTAGATCAGAGACGTCGTCTCGATTTCGTAAAGCGTGTCCGCGATCTTGGTTTTTCGTTGGACGATGTGAAAGGACTCATTTTCCGTCCCGGTTTAGTTGATGTAAATTTTGCTGATCGAATTTTCGATGGAATTGTAATTCGCAAGCGCGATCTGGCACAGCTTGAAACTTGCTTGTCAAAGGTTCGCACTGGAGCGTTGAGTGTCATTGATCTGGACAAAGCATTTAGGCCAAGCGAATCTTAGCCAACATGTGAGATATGAACTAGACGTCATCAGTATGGGCGCCATACTCTAATACGCTGCGCTAGCAATCAATCTAACACCCGTATTCACCTCGCTTTCATTCCGGAATTTCCGAGGGCAATGGTCGTTCTGGTCGAATTCCGGGACAGCCGAGAAGTTCATCAATCGTCTCATCGCCGATGCTATCGTCAGCCGGAAACAAATCCAATCTTGCACGTAATTCCACTTCAACTAATGGAGCGCGCTGGTCGCAATAGTAAGCGTCTCGTGGCAAAGCCTGATCCATTATAAAAGCCGTCGCACGTCCGTCAGGTGCAGCGACAACTTTCCAATAGCCTGAGGGCACGCGGTGCATTTGCGGGCCGTTCGGCAAGGGTCGCATTAGACGCTCAAAAAGCGGTCCGGTGATTACGTAAACCGGTTGTCCGGAGCTTTGCACCAGCGCTCGCTCTGCATTCTCCAAGCGCACCCATGCACCTTGGTTTAGGGCAGCTGATTGAGGGGTTATGTTAGAAAGAATATTTGTAAGCGCAGCGTAAGGTGTGCCGGCAAATGAAGCGAGCGGCGCTTGATGTCCGCGATCAATGCGCAGGGCTTTGGGCGCTCCGCGATAGTCACCTGGTGTCAAGCGTTCGTCAGAATCGAGATCTGGGTCGGCTGCCCAAACACGGCTCTCGGATGGACCGATGCTTTCAGCAGTGATCCTATATGCTACCCAGTCCGCCATTCGAGTGATGTCGTTGGATGACAGAGTGTAGATTTCTCTTACTACCACATCATTGTCTTCTGAAGTGCCAGCCGGGCAACTGCCGAGGCAATGAAAACTGTGCAGCTCGGATGCCCAGACATCAGTACAGGTTACCGTCAAGGACACCCCGACCAGAAGCGCTCTCAAGATGTTATTAAACATTGGTTTCATTTGCCTCTTCAAGATTGTCTCTGTGATGTGTAACACGAGGCATGGCAAAGAATATCCTGATTTTTTCGGACGGTACTGGTCAGGTCGGAGGATTAAAACCCGACCAGCGCTTGTCGAACATCTATAAACTTTATCGTGCCGCTCGTGTGTCACCGGAAAACACGATCGATCCGGATACGCAAATCGCATTCTACGATCCTGGGCTCGGCACCAGTGACAAGGATGAACCTATTTGGAGCCGGCCTATCAACTTCGTCCGTCGATCTCTCGCGATGGCGACCGGAACGGGCATAGGCCGCAATATGGTTGATTGTTACGAGTTCATTATCGAACATTGGGAGCCCGGTGATCGAATATATCTCTTCGGGTTTAGCCGCGGCGGTTACACAGTTCGTTGTCTGTCGAATGCCTTGTCGTTGTGCGGGGTGCCAACCATTGGTTCCAATGGAAATCCTCTGAGACGACGTGGCCGGGAAGCACGCGGAATAGCGGAAGAGGCGGTTTATGAGGTCTACGATCACGCGGCTGGCAAAAGAAATGAAGCATATATCGAAGAGCGTGACGAACTGGCTCGCAGATTCCGTGAGAAATATCGCTCTTTTGACACAGCTTATTCCGATCGCTCCAATGCTATTCCATATTTTATTGGAGTATTTGACGCCGTGTCAGCTTTGGGCCTCAAAACTGTCCATCGTATTCTTGCAATCGCAGCAGCCGCATTAGCGACATTCATCGCCGTTCTCGGGGCACTGTCAGTTTTTCGCGCGCTATGCCGACTTGCATCAGAGTTTGTGCCGTTCAATATCCCCTTCGTTTCTGTTGAATTTAACGTGCCTCTCACGGCAATTTTTATTGTGCTGGTGACTGGCGGGTTGGCCGCTTGGAACTGGCTGCCACGTCATCAAAAGACTATCACCAATTATCCCGAGACGGGACAAAAGCGTTCACACTGGCTCTGGTTCAGGATGTCGGCTGACCAGTCCGACACTTACCTACAACCGCGTGTGAAATTCGCGCGACATGCGATGGCAATTGATGAAAGACGCGCTCTGTTCCCGCGGGCAAAGTGGGGAGGCAAGCATCTGAAAACAGTTCCTGAAAACGAACGAGTTAATTTCGTTCAAATGTGGTTTCCAGGCAATCACTCGGATATTGGTGGAAGTTATCCAGAAAACGAGAGCCGCCTGTCCGATATCCCGTTGCATTGGATGATCGAACAGATGACGAACTTGCCACATCCCGTGCTCCTCGATGAGACGCATTTGAAAACCTATCCTCGAGCCGACGGCATTCAGCACTGCGAAGTGCGGGCGGTAGAAGAAAGCGGTTGGCTTAGACAACGTTTCCCGTGGAAAGCCGATGATCGGTTTACTGCAAGTGGCGCGCGCCATCATCCAAGTGTGAAGGAGAGATTCGCTTTAGATCGCGTTTCGCACTCGGGCGATTTGAAACCCTACCGACCAGCGGCGTTGATTTATGACAAGGATCTGGGTCCCGCTTGCCAAGATGTTCACCGAAAATGTTTGCCGCACGATTTTGACAAACGCTGGCAAATAGTTTTGGGGCAACTACCCGTAACCTGAAAGTCAGCCCTTAACCTGACCGCAAAATAATTATATTGGCACGGGCTTCGCGAAGATGGGATGCTTGAGGATTAATTTATGAATTTGCCAACAATCTGCGATGTGTCTGCGGCGCCGTTTGGGAGTATTTTTTACCTCCCGCTCCCTTCTGCGGGAAATGCGCTATGTATTTCGGGCTACGTTGAATCTGACAATGTCAAATACCGATACGCCGTACCGCTTTACTGGCCCGATCAACCCAGATTTACGCTGGATCCTTTGGAAACATCTAATCTTAAAGGCAATGCTGTGATTGTCGATGAAGCTTGCGTTTGCGTGGATCCAGCAAATGTCTGCGAGAGCACCGACATTTGTTTCGTTGCTGACAACGAGCTATATATACGGCTCCGCTCTCATGATTCCATTCGAGGCTCGTTGCTGAATACAGCAACTGGAAAAATTTCTCCTTCGACCGAGCATTCGAAAACCGGGTTCAGTTGCTGGTCGGTTGTCGGCGCACAGAAAATCGACCGTCAGAAGCTATTTACTCATCCGACTGAAATTTTAAGTTAGAAAGCGGTTAATGCTCTCCTGTGATCCGCAGATCATCGTGGCGGTCAGATGCTTTAAGAAACCGACGACGTTGTTGGCATCGCCGGTCTATATGATGGTATGCCGCCTTAGACTCTGTGTCAGAAAGCTCCGTTTGAAGGTCCTTTTGGCTCGGTGGTTCAACGACGAGGCTTTCGATTAATCGTGAACGAGTATCAAATCGAGAACTAGCCAAGCCGCCACGTCGATTTGATATCAGTACCCGGCTAGAGATATGATGCCGGCGCCACCGTTTCCCGCGCCTGCAACACCGGTTGTCCTAATCAATTTGACCTGCCAGCTACGGAATTACGCGAAGAACTCCACCGGCTTGCCAACACCTTCCCTGCGCCACGGCCGACCATCATCGCCCGATTGAGCGCCAAATGATGCCATATCCTGTGCTATAATCGCAAGTAGACGGTCACCATTCGCTGATCCTGGGCTGTAAGGTAATCTATCAGCCATCTGTGCATCCAAAGCTGCTGCTTCGGCATCGCTGATCGCTTCGATGCTCATAGCAGCATCGCCTGACCATCTCAGCAGACTAGCTATGTCATCTGCACCGTCGCTGGGTTCAAAGTTTGGTGTGTCAAAATAGTCAAAGATATCGACGTTGGCAGGCAAGTTCAGACCGAACCCTAAATTGCCCCCAGCTATCCCAGCGCGGCTATTACGCAGCGATGCAACAAGTGCAGACGCGGCCTCTTTGCCGGGTGTGTAGGCGAGCGCAGCATTGCCAACCGTGCCTGTGGTGCCATTGCTACGAGTGAACGTTGATGTCGAAATCAGGACATTCTCGCCAACTTTAGCGGTGCCTTCCAAATTGCGTCCAGCAAGGCTGATCGAAGTAATTCCAACTTGGGCAAGCGTGTTAAGCTCACCGGCATCGGTTACCCCGTTACCATTTGCATCGACCCACACTTTAAGTTCGCCGAACCTTACATCTTTGCTGTCAATCACACGGTCGCCATTATTATCGAGCGAAGCCAATGCCTCGAGATCACTTTTGGCGTCCTTGTTCTCAGCAGCGAAGCTTAATTCGGACGCATGGGTGATCTTACCATCGTTGTTGCGGTCGATTACAAGGAAGCCGTCTCCGTTGCCGGTCCAACCTGTATCGTCAACGACGCCATCCCCGTTCATGTCGAACGCGGCTTTCGATTTCTTGATTGAGCGCATTTCGATGCCGTCACCGTCGAGATCCAAAATGATGGGCGATAGTAGACCGTAGCTCTTGTTCTTGAACGACATGAGGTTCGAGGCACCAAGTGCGCCCGCTCTTGGATCAATTTGGCCTTTACCTTTCTTGGGTACCAACATCATTGCGCCACCGCCAAAGCTGATACGGTATTTGCTGTCTTTGCGATCAACGGACTGGGCTTGCACTGCTACCGGCGGCAGGTTGGTCGCACTTGAGAAATATGTCAGAGCCGCATCAAGGAACTCCATCGTCGTTCCGTTGCTGCGAGTATAGCTGCCTTTATTGATGACTGCGACCTCACCAAATTGCGTGGTTGCATTGACCACCACTCCAGCCAAACTGATCGAACGCACACCAGCGCTTGTCAGCGAGAGAATTTCTCCTTCTTCCGCTGCTCCGTCGCCATCGCGGTCCTGCCAAATCTTAAATTCGGCAAAACGCACGTCGAGCGACGACAATATACCATCGTCATTACTGTCAAAGGCGCGCAAGCCTTCAAGGTCAGATTTTGCATCAACGACGTCACCGGTAAAGCTGAACTCCCCAGCATTGCTCACTGTGCCATTGCCATCACGGTCAAGGAATAGGAAGCCTTCGGTGCTGCCAATCCAGCTCGTATCGTCGGCCAAACCGTCACCGTCGAGATCATAGCGCGCATTGGTGTCGGCTGCCGCGAAGGTCTTTACGCCGTTACCATCGAGATCTAGAATGATTGGCGACGTAACACTCACGGTGGTGCCGCCTTTGAATTCCAGACGTTCGATGCCATTAATGGTATCCGTACCGTCGTTGCCATCTGTCGTAGCCTGATTATCGACAACGGTGACGACGCCCATATTCGTTTGAACCGAATAACTTGCCTGCAACCCTGCAAATGCCGCGGTGTCCGTGGTTCCGATGCCACCTATAATCGTATCATTTCCCAAACCACCAGTGAGACGGTCATTGCCTGCGCCACCGTTTAAGGTATTCGCAGCGGTGGTACCGGTGATCGTATCTGTACCAGAACCACCAATGACATTTTCAATCGTGGTAATGGTATCTGCATCGCCAGTAGCAACCGTTTGCGCAGTTGTGAGCGTCAAGTTGACCGTCAAATTGGCCGTTGCATACGCGTAGCTTACGGTATCGTTACCGATACCGCCGGTTATTGTATCATTACCAGCGCCGCCAATTAAAGTGTCGTCGCCGTCGTCGCCAAGCACAATATCATTACCACTGCCGCCATCGATCGTATCATCCCCAAGACCGCCCCAAAGCGTATTTACGGCGCTATTCCCAGTAATGATGTCGTTTCCAGCCCCGCCCTCGACCCTCGTAATTGCAGTCAGCGTTACTGCTGAAAAATTGAGCGTGTCGGCGTTGGCAGAACCAGCAATATAAACACCGGTAAATGCGCCAGCGGTTATCGTTTCAACGCCAGTGACTGAAGACAGACCGATGACCGTTGCGTTGGCCAATGCAGAAATTGTATCGCCAGTTCCCGCACCACCATCTACGGCGTCAAAACCATTCGCAGTGCCAGTATATTGAATGATGTCGTTACCGTCGCCAGCGTTGATGATATCATCACCACCCGAGCCTTGGATTGTATTGACAGCCACATTGCCGGTTATGTTATCATTTCCAGCGCCGCCATCGATCAAGGTGATGGCCGTCAGTGTCACGCTGGAAAAGTCAAGCGTGTCATTGTTAGCAGAGCCAGCAATCGTAACACCGGTGAACGAACCTGCGCTGATCGTCTCGACACCTGTGATTGCAGACAACCCAATGACCGTTGAATTGGCAAGAGCCGATATCGTGTCAGTTCCAAGCCCGCCTATCACGCTGTCAAAGCCATTGGCATTTCCGGTATATTGGAAGATATCGTTTCCATCACCGCCATTAAGAGTATCATCGCCGCCAGAGCCCAGAATTGTATCGGCCGCAATTGATCCCGTGATGACGTCGTTACCCAAACCACCGTCAATCTTGGTAATGGCAGTCAGCGTGACGCCCCCAAAATTGAGTGTGTCGTTGTTTGCCGAGCCGGAGATTGTAACGCCTGTGAACGCACCGGCAGTTACAGCCTCGACGCCTGTCAACGACGACAGGCCGATGACCGTTGAGTTGGCAAGTGCTGCAATAGTATCGGAACCAAGGCCACCGTCGACAGCGTCAAAACCATTGGCGGCGCCGGTGAATTGAATATTATCGCTACCGTCGCCAGCTGCGATCGTGTCGTCTCCTCCAGACCCGAGGATCGTATCATTTGCCGAAGTACCGGTGATTATATCATTGCCTGCACCTCCATCAATCTTGGTGATGCCGGTAAGCGCCACGTTCGCAAAATTGAGGGTGTTGGCGCTAGCAGATCCCAATATCGATACGCCCGTGAAGCCGCCAGCGGTGATCGCTTCTACGCCAGCGACCGATGTAAGACCGATCACCGCATTATTTGCTGTTGCGGTGATGGTATCGTTGCCCAGGCCGCCATCTACAACATCAAAGCCGTCGCCAGTGCCTGTTATTCTGAACAGATCGTCACCTCCATTGCCGTTTAGTGTATCATCGCCGCCAAGCCCAGTGATCGTGTCGCTGTTGCCTCCACCAGTAAGAGTTTCGGCCGAAGCAGTCCCAGTCAGTGTAAGGCCGAGGCCAACGCGCGATGCGACGGTAAACGTACCGTCGGTGAAATTGAGATTTTCAATATTGGTCAGCGTGTCGTTTATGCCCGCACCTACGACATTATAACTACCGTTCCCATTGAGCGTGACAGAGAACGTGCCTGCGTTACCATTATATTGGGCAACATCGGTCCCGCCACCGCCGTCGATTATATTTGTGCCAACGCCGCCGTTGAGCGTATCATTTCCAATCCCACCGCTCAATGTATCGTTATCAGCACCGCCCAAAATTACGTCATTGCCGGCAGAACCAGTAATAATATCATTGCCAACACCGCCGTCGACAGAGACGATCCCTGTCAAAGTCACAGCGCTGAAATCGAGATTATCGGCAAGGCCAGAACCCGAAATACTGACGTTACCAAATCCACCGCCGCTAATGGTTTCGACACCCGTAATAGACGACAATCCAATGACCGTATTGGCTGCGAGCGCTGCTATGGTATCTGCGCCTGAACCACCATTGACTGTGTCGAATCCGTTGGTAGTGCCGGTATATTGGAATGTGTCAGCCCCGTCCCCGCCACTAAGAGTATCGTCGCCGCCTGAACCAAGTATGACGTCATTGGCAACAGAGCCGGTAACGATGTCATTTCCAGCGCCACCATCAATTTTTGTAATCGCCGAAAGGGAAACAGTCCCAAAATTCAGTGTGTCAGCATTTGCGGAGCCTAAAATATACACACCTGTGTATGTCTGGCCGCTAATGGCCTGAATGCCAGAAATCGATGTCAACCCGATAATGGTGGAGTTGGCGAGAGCTGAAATACTATTTTGCCCAGCACCACCGTTAACGGTATCAAACCCGTTTGACGTTCCAGTATATTCAAAAATGTCATTGCCTACGCCGCCCGATAAATTGTCATCGCCACCCGAACCTCGAATGACGTCGTCAGCCACTGATCCGGTGATTACGTCATTGCCGCTGCCGCCATCGATTCTGGTGATTGATGTGAGCACAACACTTGTGAAGTCCAAAGTATCCGCAGCTGACGAGCCAGATATATAAGCGCTATATCCTTCTCCGGAGATGGCTTCAATGCCAGTGACTGAGGTCAGGCCGATGCGGGTGCTAAAATCTGTTGCAGAAATTTTATCATAGCCTGCGCCGCCATTCACCGCATCGAAACCATCGGTCGTACCAGCCATATTGAAGACGTCATCGCCGTTGCCCCCATTTAGAAGATCGTCGCCTGCGCCGCCTAAGATTGCGTCATTCGCGTTGCTTCCCGTAATCGTGTCATTACCTGCGCCGCCGTCAATCCGGTCAATCCCTGTCAGCGCGACAGCCGAGAAGTCGAGCGTATTTGCAGCTGTAGAGCCTTGGATATATACCCCGCTAAAGCCGTTGGCGGTAATCGCCTCAACACCAGTAACCGACGAAAGCCCGATGACCGCATTGGCAAAGGTTGCCCTGATCGTATCCGTACCCAGACCACCGTTTATCGCGTCAAAGCCGTCTGTTGCGCCTGCGTAGTCTGGATTATTGCCCTCAAATTCGATGAAGTCGTTACCGTCACCGGCATTGATGATATCGTCACCTCTCCCGCCTGATAGAATATCACTATTCACGCTGCCCGTGAGCGTATCTGCGGCGCTGCTACCATATGCACCTTCAATACTAACAAAGGTTTCGGTGATAGCTGCTTGCGTGGCTTGGTTAGTCGATAAGTTGATTGTCCATCCGACAGTGTCGTAGGAATAATCGACAATGTCGGTCCCATTGCCGCCGTTATAGCTATCTGTACCAGCACCGCCGATGAGGAAGTCGTTACCGTCAAGCCCATTCAGAGTGTCATTGCCAGCGTAGCCGTAGAGCGCATCATTCCCGGACGTGCCGTTCATGGTGTCCACGCCCGCAGTACCTTCGATCAACCCTGAGCGGTAGCGGAAAGTCGCCGCCAAAAGTGTCGCGAAACTCATTGTCCCATCGGCAAATTGTACGGTTTCGATATTTCGAACATTGATATTGTTTCCAATATTATATGTTCCGTTGCCATTATCGAGGACGTAGTTGGTGCCGCGCCAATAGTCTGCAAAATTGCCACCCAAGATCAATCGGTCTTGGCCCAAACCGCCGTCAAATATTCCACTTTCCTCGCCAAACTGGATTAGATTTGGATAGGCTAGATTGCCGCGTTCGCTGGCAAAATTTCCTGTCAGGCTAAATTTGAAGATATCATCGCCGTCATCGCCGTTAGCCGTATCCCCCTCGTTAAATTCGAGAATGAGCGTATCATTGCCAAGGCCGCCATTAAGCAGGTCATGGCCTGTGCCTGTGTTCTGGCCACCTTGCAGCGTATCATTGCCGTCGCCGCCTGAAAGAACGTCGTTGTTCAAAAATCCGTAGATAAAATCACTACCGGCTGTAGCGGAGGCCACGACCCAACGCGCTTGAAAGGCTGTCGCGTTCCAAGTCGTGTCGGAAAACTGGACTGAAGTAAAGTTCCCGAACTCGGACTCAGGCCTAATGGTGAGCGTTTCGCCGGTATTGTTGATAGTAAAAACAAATGATCCGCCAGCACCAATGCTGGTCGTCACCTCAGTTGATGCAACACCAACGAACTTGATTTTATCATTGGCAGTATATTTGATGTTCGCGGCGCTAGCTTGGTCGTTGTAGAAAAAGCCATATTCCTTGATCGCATCATGCCCGTAACCGCGTGCGAAGACATAAGTATCATCACCGTTGCGCCCGGCCAAAAGATCGTTGCCAGCACCACCGTCCAGCGTCTCGTTAGCCCTGAAAAAGCCGTCAATGATGTCATTTCCACTGGTCGCGCGGACCGAATATGCATAAATGTCAGCCAGGGACCATCTAGTGCCATCTGCGAAACGCAATTCGTCGATCGCTGCATTCTCGACACCGAAATAATTTGTCACATTATATTGGCTGAATGCGTCCCCGCCATGGAATATATTGCGGAACTGCCCTTCAATCGCGATTGAACCGACGTGGTTTTTGAAGGTGATCGTTAAATTCTCGCCTTGCGCGTCTGTTTTGGTGAAAACAATTTCATCAGCCGTAATGCCAGCGCCAAAAGTAATATTGTCGGTACTAATTACGTTACCAGCCTGAGGAGCGATCGGCGACAAAACGTTGGGCTTATAGGTTTGATAATTCTCACGAATGACGTCGTTACCGTCCCCTACGTTATAAATATATGTATCATTGCCTTGTTCACCAACTAGAAGATCATTGCCGGCCGAGCCTTGTAACCGGTCATTGCCCGCACCTCCAAAAATTAAATCATCTCCAACGGTTGCAGGGGTAAGCGTGATAAGGGCCTCAAATTGGCTACGGCTCAGTATTGTCCCATCAGCAAATTCGAATCGGTCAATGCCAGGCGTATCGACCTCGATTTTGTTGGTCGCTAGGACAAGTGCCGGGGTTACAAAAAATTGGCGGTCAATCCTGACACTGTCGGTTGTGCCATTAATTTTTATCAAGAGGCTGCCAGCGAAACTCTCATCAATTTTGTCGGGCCGATTAGGAGCGCCGGGAAGATGTGTTATGGTCAAATCGCTGGGCGCCACGCCAACCCCAAATCTCAGGGTGTCGATAGACAGCGGATTAGTGAAGTTATCGGCAAAGATGGTATCGCTGCCGGATCCACGGCCAAAGAGGAACGTATCGGCTCCGATGCTTATACCATTAATATCATCACCGATGAGGATATCGGTTCCAGCCCCGCCATCGATTATGTCATTGCCCGTCCGGCCATAGATTATATCATCACCCGAACCGCCGTTTATTATATCGGCCTGATTTCCGCCGCCAATTATATCGTTGCCTGATGTTGAAACTAAATAGGGAGCCAATATTTGGGCCGCTGATATTATGGTTCCATCGGCAAATCTGAGTTCGCGGACGACGGGTTCTAAACTTAAGGAAGAGTCAAATTGGGATACGATCTTGATCCGGTCGCTGGTGCCAACGATTTTTATGAGCAGATCTGAACCAATCGGATCGGTCTGCTCATAGAAGTTCACGCGCGATATGATAAGGTCTGATGGCATAATATCGGCGCCGAGTTCGATAATATCGCCAAATGCATATTGCGACACCGCAGACCCCCGGAACAGATTATCCTGCCCAGAGCCGCGCCCGAATACTATCCGGTCAATACCGTCACGGCCGGTAATATATTCGTTAGCAGAGCTTGACACCAATCTGTCTGACGCGTTCGTGCCGTCAATGCTGCCAGATCCGTTGCCGGTTATTGTTCCTGCAACCCTAGGCGCATCGACAATTGCATTGAGCACCGCCGATACAGTTGCCCCACGTGTATCAGTCGCAGTGATTTTGATGCTATGCGCTACTTGCGCGCCGCTTTTACCGTAATACTGTGCGGTACCAGGAAAAAATATGATTGCATCTTCATCAGCGTCATAAACAATCCAAGACGGCAGCGGAGAGCCATCACCTAATGTCACATTGATGCGGTAGCCCGGGTCATCGCTATCTGCGAAAAGCGACGCCGGAATTTTGAAGATCGATTCTTCCGAGACAGGGGCCAAGAATGTAGGCAGGCTCTCTGCAACTGTCGGCGCTTCATTGATATCAGTCACACCCAGCGTGAAGTCCTGCCACGTTGAAAGACCTGATGGATCGGTTGCAATCACCCTCACGCGGTACAGTCCAGTATCCGCATCAAGCGGCGTGCCCGAAAATACGCCATTGGTAAAGCTAAGCCATGCCGGCAACGGTTCTCCTGTATTAAGCGTTGCCGAAATCGTCAGGACTTGCGCTATGTCGGGGTCGACAAAACTTGCGCCCGGAACAGCAAATGTGAACGGCTGCCCTTGCGTGGCCAACTGATCACTTATCGCTACCCCGACCAGCGGCGCGTCATTGGAATTGTTGACAGTAAGTGCCGTTACAGTCGACACCGTCGCACCGAAAATATCGGTTGCCGTCACTTTAACCGAAATTGTGCCGACATTGGCATTGACCGGTGTGCCACTAAACGTCCTGCCGTCAAAGCTGAGCCAGGATGGCAAAGGACTGTTGTCGGCTAAAGTTGCGTTCAAAGTCAGCCGGTCCCGAATATCTGCATCGCTAAACAGGGTAGTTGGAACGGTATAAGAAAATGCGTCATCTTCCAGCGCCGATAGTGATGGCAATGTTCCGGCTGTAGGTAGCGCATTTGCTGTCCCCACCCGAATTGCAAATGGCAGGATTGTCTTAAGTCCGCTGCTATCGGTTGCTACGATGTTTATTGCCAATGGCCCGGCATTGCCGACTGCCGGAGTGCCGCTGAATTGCGAGCCGTTGAAACTGAGCCATGCGGGCAGCGGGCTTCCGTCGGCCAATGTCGCAGTTATACTTGTTACATCGCGTGCAGGAACCAAATTAGTCGGGACTGTTCCTGTTAGGACACCGCCAAGGCTTTGGAATGTATATGGTCGCTCAAGGAGACGGCCGGTTCCAATACCAAAGGGAATGAACACTGAATCAGGGCCTGAATAGCTAGCTGCGGGCGTGTAGGTAAAGCCGCCACCTGCTTGGACTACAAAACTGCCACCATTTGCCGAGGTGTAAGTGCCCACTGACGCAACCGGTGCAACATTATATGCGCTATCCTGATCGTTAAAAAGCCCGGGCTGCAATGCAAAATTAAACGCTGCACCAATTAGAGCATTTTGGGTGATGAGCGCGCTGGTCGCGGTCGGCGCCTCATTTGAATTGATGACATCGAACTTTATGATGCGATCAGTTGTAGCCCCAAATTTATCTACCGCTGTCAGCTTGATCGCCCAAGTGCCGACATCGCTGTCATTGGCATTGGCTGCAAAAACACCATTGGTAAATTGCAACCAAGACGGCAGCGGCGAACCGTCTGCCAGCGCCGCTTTATAGATGATGCTGGCAGTGTCAGCGCTGTCGAAAAATAATCCATCAGGCACGACAAACCGTGCAACAGCACTTTCTGCCACGGACACGCGCCATGTCTGCGTGGTTGCTGTCGGTGCTGTATTCGCGACAGCATTTACGACATCTGGTGGCAACATTACAGAACCGTCTGCAAACTCGAACTGCTTGACAGCGAGCCCATCGAAGTAATTAACAACGGTAATTTGCTGGGTCGTACCGCGTACCTTAATAAGTAAATCTGGAGATACCGGCGTCGAGCGAATGAATTCCAAATCGCGCTGACCAATATTTGCTACGAATCGGACAATATCCAAAGCCACCAAGTCATCGGTGCTTGCAATAATGTCCTGACCGTCACCCAGCGCAAAGAGATAGACGTCACTGCCTGCCTGCCCGTTGAGCGTATCGTCACCGCTGCCGCCGCTTAGAACATCATCGCCTGCACCACCGGTCAAAATATCATTTCCACCAGCGCCTGACAAAACATCACTTGAGACAAATCCGATGATGTTATCAGCGCCCGAGCTCGCCTGCTGTGCAAGCACCAACTGATCGATCTCTGCTGCCGTTTTTCGCGTCCCGTCCGCCAATATCAATTGACCAACTGTGCGGATCGCCGCACCGCTAAACTGGCCAGTGACAGTGACACTATCATTGATGCTTGTAGATATTTTTAGGTCATTCCCGATCCGTTGGAAGCTCAACAAACCAAAGGTAATGCCCGCACCAAAAGACAGGCTGTTGGACTCGGCTAATCCAGTATCTGCGATGACATCATTACCATCGCCAATGTTGAAGACATAACGGTCAGATCCGGCCAGGCCGTCCAGCGTATCATTACCACCCGCACCTGCCAGCGTGTCTGGCGCTGCGGTCCCGCGTATTGCATCATTTCCTGAGGTGGCAGCGCCGTTAATAGCCAGTTGCCCGATGTCGAGGTTAGACAAAACAACGCCGTCGCCAAACTCGAATTCTTCGATCACGCCTAAAGCAAAAAACTCATCGACCTTTATTTGGTCAGCCGAGTTGGTGAAGGTGATCACCAAATCCTTATTATCCGCTACACTTTGCGCAAAGCGGGCATTGGTGCTGAGCGCATTTAATATCAACACATCATAGCCTGCATTGGCGTTGACATCGAACAGGCCAATGTCACGAACAGTATCCACGCCGTCGCCGATATTGATGACATATGTGTCATCGCCGGTACCGCCAATCAACGTGTCATTGCCGAGACCTCCTGCCAGGCGATCGTTTCCGGATTCAGGCGAGAACTGAATACCTTTTGTGATACCAGTATCCAAGACACCACCAGGGCCGTCAAAAGCCGTAATTGTATCGTTACCGCTTGTTGAAGACTGGGCAAGCCAACGCTTACGGATATCTGCATTATAAAGCGTAGCTCCGTTGAAAATAAATTCACTGATTCCGCTCGACTCATTACCACCGCCGTTTTCTTGCTGGTTGATAGTGATGGCATCAGTGGTACCGGCGAAACTTAAAGTAATATTGCCAAGCCCAGTGCCGGAGCGCGCCAAAATCAATTGATCGGGATCAAACCCGGACAAATACAGGCTGCTACCCTTTAAGTTGATAGAGCTCAAAATTGTGTCAGTGCCGCCGCCAGCGGCAAACACGAAGCGGTATAAATCTGCATAAACAGATGCAACGTTGAGCGTATCATTGCCACCGCCGCCGTAGAGATAGGCGATTTCATCATTGAAGTAATCAGGAGCAAATGACTTGACCGCAGCAGGCGTGTCATTTGCATTGTTGGGATTGAACAGCTTTTGGTAAATTTCGGTTTCGCGCCAAATTGTTCCGTTATTGAAGCGGATTTGCGGCAAGCTGCTGCTCTGAAATACACGGTCAAGCCGGATGCGGTCCGTCGTCGAACCGTTTACATTCACATAGATTGCCAAGCCTTCAAGTGTCAGCGTGGTGGTGAGCGGGTCGATACCGACACCAAGCGAAATCTCACTGCGCTTTAGGATCGTTGATCCATCAACAGTGCTAGCGCCTGTTACGGCAACCGCAACATCGGCACCGTCACCAATATTATAGACAATCTTGTCGCCGAGCTGGATGTTATACGTGTCCGCGTCAAGGCCACCGTTGAGGGTGCTTGTTCCGCTACCCGTCAGTTGGTCGCGACCCAAGCCGCCAAGCAAGCTATCGGTCCCCGCGCCAGCGAACAAAGCATCGTCGCCTGCACCTCCGTCAAGCTGGTCATCCCCAGCTTCTCCGAATAGCATATCTGAGCCGTTGCCGCCGGTCAGCGTGTCATTACCCGTACCGCCAAATAACAGGTCACTGCCGTCATTGCCGATTATGATATCGTTACCTGCACCGCCAGATAAGAAATCACTTGTCGCAAAGCCAGTCATGGTTTCACCAGCGGTGGTACCTGTTAGCCTTTGCACGACATTTGCGTTGACATCGGCCAAACGACTGATGGTATCGGCCACGATACGCTCGCCTGGAATGATCAAACGCAGATCATTATCGCGAATACTGGATTGTACCGACTCATCGTAGTTTCGGATGACATCAAGACGGTCGCTCGTCCCGGATATACCAAATGAGAAGCCGTCAGCCAGCCGCTGGATGCTCAGGTCTCCTATGCCAAGGCCATTGGTCAAAATTATATAAGCATTAGCGCTGAATGACTGGCCGTAGTTATCCAACTCGATCCGATCAACCCCGCTACCTGCTCCGAATTGATATTGCAGAACAACATCGTTTAACGGAATGATAGTATCGTTGCCCGCTCCCAAATTGAATATGCCGCCAAGATAAGGGCTGACCGTTACGCGGTCAGTACCCGCTGTTCCTAACGACGCCAATGCGCGTGCGCCAAACTCGGCTCGATCCCAAGTCGTACCGTTTTGAAAGCGGATCTCTTCGATATCGCGCCCGACAAATTCCACCCAGTCGGAAGTCCCTGAAATTGCCAATCGCACAAGTTCTTGGCCTGCACGCGGGCCTGCGGCGATGAAGGACATAGTGGTGACGATGTCACTCGGCGCGATGTTGGCGCCAAAAATGATTTTGTCAGCTACCCCGGCGCGTCCTTCGATGACCGTATCCTCAATCCGGTCCTGGCCATCGCCACGCGCAAAATAATATCGGTCGTTGCCGCCAAACCCATTCAAATAATCATTGCCAGCCCCCCCAGCTAGCCGGTCAGCTGTCCCAAAGCCCGTAATAACATCGTTGCCATTGGTTGTAGCGATCGCAATTGCAGAAAGAACAAGTGCGTCTCTCGTTTTGACCGTACCATCGCCGAATTCGACCGAACCGAAAACTCCATCCTGAATGGTGATCTTGTCAGCGCCAAAGGCAAAGGAAATGTCTCCTGCTTGAAGGTCGCCATAATTGGGGGCTGCGCCGCCTCCAGCTCTGCCGCTTTTTATCGTTACGCTGCTAGAAGCAATGCCTGCGTCAAAGCGGATTACATCGTCGACGTCGGCGATTATGACATCTGCGCCGTCGCCCGCTTTAACAATGATGAGATCCTTGCCGAAACCGGCAATAATCGTGTCGTTTCCGGTCCCGCCCTCGATTGTGTCGTCGCCATACCCACCTTCCAAGCGATCGGCGCCAGCGCCGCCGGACAGCGTATCATTTCCATCTCCGCCGTTTATACTGTCATCGCCAGCAAAGCCATTGACAGTGTCATCACCTGCACCGGCGGAAATGCGGTCGTCAGTCAGCCGACCGTTGATAGCCTCACCTTCTCCGGTACCGGTAATATTGTTCGACAATGCCGGCTGGCCAGGCTGCCCAGCCAATATTCGTAGTTGGGAAAGCGAAAAGGTATCTCCAACGTAATTTCCCCAATTGGGATCGACGCCTAACTCGGAGGCAAACGTAACCACATTCAACGTAAAGCTTATTGCAAGGCCAACGCCAAGGCCGCCCGCAGGCAAGTTTGCGTTGCTGTAATCGACAGGTTTCGAGAATGCGATTTGGCGGCGCTTGGTCGTAAATAGTCTTATTCCATATTCACCTTCGGACCAGCGCGCAATGTTGACTATCTCACCCGATTTCGTAACGATTTTCAGCCCTTGGGTTACTCCCGAGCCGGTCACTTCGTAAGTTTCGCCGAGGTTTCCTTTAAATAACAGGGTGCTATTTAGCATCGCCTCAAATTGCTCGACAGGGGTCTGAATATCACTAACCAGAACGGAGCGACTGCCGCCCTTCAGCAGAGTATTTGCCTGAAAGTTCACGTCATAGGTTTTCCAATAAAGGCGGTCCTCAGACTGGCCACTAGAAATCGTGTCGTTTCCGTTGATCACCAACTTGTCGGCGCCCGTTCCGCCGTCAAGTAAATCAGCTCCTGCGCCGCCTTCTAAATAGTCATCGCCCGACCCACCTCTGAGATCATCGTCATATTTGCCACCATATAGGAAATCGCCTCCGCCATTTCCTTCGAGAATGCTGCCTCGTTCGATTTCGACGCCGTAAAGATTATCTCCGAATTGAGACCCTTTAACGTTCTCAGCATCAAATATTTTTACTACCTTGCCCTGACCAATAATCAGCCTTTGAGTTCCATCTTGATAACGTAGATCTACCGTCACAGCGTTATCGGCACGTGATGCATCAATTATGTCGCCAGCAGCCAAGCCCGAACCTTGACGGCCCAGATCAATATAATCGATCGAGTCGTAAAATGATTGTATATCGATAACCAAAGTGTCTGTGCCACTTCCAGCTTCAACCGCGCCTAGTTCGATTGACGCCAAAGTGTCGGCACCGAAATCTGCGTTAAGCCCGGATTCGTCCTGGGCGCCAGTGATCGCTAGACCAAAATCTTTAGCAACCTTGTTTCCAATACGTTGAACCTCGCCGGTAATTTTGATTTCGGCGTCACCTCGATCCCACTTGTATACGACAGTGTCGGTATCGGAACCGCCGTCCAGGGAATCTGCATCTCCATCCAAATTTGCGATCAGCCGGTCATTGCCCTGGCCGCCTTGGACTTGGTCATCACCACGTCCACCGTTCAGGACATCATTTTTGTCGCCACCATCGATCTCGTCGTCGCCGTCGCCCGAGGCGATCCAATCTGCACCGCCATTTCCATTTATAACATCGTCTCCGGCCCCGCTCACGATAATGTCGATGTCGCTGCCACCCTGGACCGTATCGACGCCATTGCCACTAATTAAGAAATGCCCGCCCTCGCCATATGTGAGGTTTACACCTCCGCTTCCTGCAATTTGCAAGGCAATGCCATCGGCATCGGCCGGCTGAGGTCCAACGTTATTGCCGAAAGAAATAATAACCTCATCGATATCTTCTAATAGTTTTCGACCTGGAGCAGCTGCAAGCGAGTACCACCCGCGTATACGCTCAAGTTCGGTCGCCGAAGCATTTGCCTCGATTGCTTCGAATACAACATTATTCCGTTGCTGAGACTCGTGGCTTTTGCTGCCAACACTCCAAAGGCTGTCTTCAAAATTGATTCGCATCGCATTTGGTAGCGTCTGGCCCTGCAGCACATCCAAGCTCAAGGCTCCGCCTAGTTTGCCTGAATCGGTCGCATTCTCCGCATCCGCAATCGCCATGAAACCAGCAAACTCAACAAAGGTGTTTGCTATGCTCTGTTTAAACCTGCCGGTGTTTACCCACGCAGGCATTGTGCCCGCGTTGATTGCCGCGCCAAGGTCGGCCGCGTCGTCAAACATTGCACGGACGCCAATATCGCCAAAGGGCTTGCCTGCATCAGGATCGGTCAGATCGAGTGCGCTGTAAGCAATGGCAGATTGCATGACAGCGAGGCGGCCGGAGTCGCCAATAAACTCAGCAGTAAGCTTAATGCCCTCAGCAATTTTGTTATCATATAACGCGTTGAAAACATAATCGGAAACGCCACCGACCCGCCATGCGGCAAAGCTTGGATTAAGAGTTTCTTGCTCGCGAGCGTACATGCTGATGACTAATGCCGCCATGCTATGCCGGTCAGCACTGATCAAGTCATAAGCTTTTTCCCAGTCGAATGTCAGCACTTGTCGAATATTGGCACCCAAAGCGTCTGCTTCGCCGGCCTGTCCGCCCGCGATCCACCCGCCCAAGTAGGATAGTGCAGAACCCAAAACGAGCGATGTAATCCCGCCAAGTGCCATCGCCGCACTGCCGTTGCGCAGCAGACGGTTGATCTCTCCTTCAAGATATAAACCGCTGATTTCGCCTAAGTTGGGCTTTACGAGGCCCAAATCAGCAATTACTGCTTCGGTAGGTTCCGTATCGAGAGACATCCCGCGAGCTTCAAGGGCCTTTTTATAACTGGTCCAGAATTGGGCGGCGGCCGCCATCCAAAATGGCATATGATCAAATATTACAGCCTCACCATTTGAGAGCGCGCCAACAAAGCCAGCGAGCCCACCCCCAAGGCTGTGGCCGGTCAAGATTATGTTCGGATTTGCGCCTTGGACTGCTTCCCGCCCCGCAACGGCCCGATAGAAGTCAAGCGATAGCTGTGCCTGGCTTGCCCCACCGAAGCCTGCACCGACCGTCCAGCCATTCCATATATCGCGGTACTTATTGTAGTCACCGGTGCCGTCATAATTTGTGCCGCGATAAGAAATCACACGCTCGCCATCGGCAAAATTTTCAACATCAGTCATATCATAGGCGATCGCATAGAAGCCTGTGGCTTGCCATCCACTCTGCTGTTGAGAATTCGCGGCAAGGAGTGTCGCGTTGCCCAACCCACCGGTCTCAGGGAGTTGCCCAACTCCAAAGCCATATCCACGGTTGTAAGAATCCATTGACAAAATTGCCAGAAACATATCACGGCTCAACGTCATCTCATTTATCTCCGAACGAAATCAATATAGCCAAGTTGCTGAGCTAGGGTGGGATTGGCGGATACACCTCCTGTGCGATCGAGGCCTTGACCTTCTTCCCAGCCAACTCGGCGTAGCATGTCTCCTACACCCGTCGTCACCGGCTTATCGGTAACTTTAAGGGTAATCGCCCTCAGCCGGTATCCCTTGCCAAACGACGCAGCCAGTTCTTTCGGATTAACCAGCTCTACACTCATGGGGTCCGCCAGATCTCTGAACGTCACCAGCATCGGACAATAGGTGTCATAACTTAGAGGGCCCATGCTTGGCTCTCGCGGCCATGCTTCGACCGAGTCCTTTGTACAAGGTAACAGCTTCGTCACACCGACATTTTCTGCAATTCGCTGGACATGCGCGACGCGATCATCTTCGCCCGGTGAATCGACCACATATTCCGGGAAAACCCGATCAATGGTAAATTCCTGCCCCTTGACCAGCGCAAACAAAGTGCGGCCTCCAGGCAACTCAACCGCTACTGCCTCCGCTTGGAAGCCTGAGTTGTAGGGGCTAATTGGGCCAAAGGATTTACGGATGCTGCGGCTCCATACGCTTGACCCGCTCTTCACGCCATCTGGCGTTGCAACCTCTACCGTCATTCGGTAGCGGACCTCCGCACTTCGCACATTGTCTGCGCTGTCACACCCATAAAGTGTCAGCATCGCTCCACCAAGCGATACTATTGCAAGAGCCCACCGTTTGATCATGCCGCAAGGTCCCTGGTGTCGAATCGCTCGAAACAAGTCTGGGCCAACGTCATTTCGGATTCTCCTTTGAAAACAGCCCGTTCAAGTTCCCCAGAGGTAAGCCGGTCGGAGGAGGCAGTTTTAGTCTTCGTTTTTCCTTGGGAGGATTCGCGAACCACAACACTCTCCCTATAACCCTCGAGTAAGCCGTAGACGAAGCTACGTCCGCGCCGACATTAAATATTGTATGAATTCGTCAGTGTCGGCGATTGACCAAGTTTTAGAATATGCAAATTGCAATTTCGTGGCATCATTCATTAGGAAAATTGCATGACCCACGAATTCGGTCCTCCATACCTAGAATCCCACCAACATCATCTGGAAGTGGAAATGGGTCAAGACGAATAGGTGGTGTACGGCTCGTTAATCAATCCATTTCGGATGTTAACGCTCCCGCCCAGCCTCATCCATTGTTTTGGCTATAGGCGACAGCAAAAAGTCAATTATCCGTCGCTCCCCTGTTTTAATTTCGGCCTGCGCTGCAAGGCCCGGACCTATGATTTGATCTTGCCCTCTTACACGGATCGTGCGCTGGTTTAGACGGATACGAGTAGCGTAGACCAAACCTTGTTGTGGCTGCACTCGGCCTTCCTGATCGCGCTGTTGCTGCTGCCCAGGTTGGCTTAAATCGATCGCATCACGACTGATGCTTTCAACTACGCCTGGGACGATGCCATAATCGGTGAAGTTGAAAGCCTCCAACTTGACCCGGACAGGCTGACCCTCACGGATGAATCCGATATCCTTGTTCATGATATTTGCCTCGACGACTACAGTTGCATCATCTGGGACAATGATCATCAACGCCTGCGCTGGTTGCACAACCCCGCCAACCGTTGAGATCGCTAGCTGCTGTACCGTTCCTGACACAGGCGCGCGCAACTGCTGAAACTCTTTGCGCCGAGCAGACTTTGTAACTTCTTCCCGCGATAAACCCGTTTTCTCTTGCGCCTGCGCCAATTCTGCCACCGCATTTTTGCCGAAACTACCTTTTAGGCGTATGAGCTGTGCCTCAATATTTGCCATGGCCGCGCGCGCTTGCGCTGCGTTGGCTTCCTGGACAGCGATATTTTGAATATGCTCGAGCTTTTGTTGCTCATATTCGAGCAGACGGATTTTGGAAAAATATCCCTTTTCTGTCAGTTCTTTTCGCGCACTCAGCTGCTGCTCAATCAGCGGCAGCGTTTGGCGCAATTTACTGACCTCGGCCTCCGACCCAGCAAGTTCTGCCGCACGTTCGGCACGCTGCTGAATGAGACTGGCCCTTTCACCTTCATATTCTGCGATCGACGTACGAACGAAATCGCTTTGGGTGGCTACAATGTCCGCAGGCGTTCCGGTGGGCGGCTTAAATCGCGCAGTGCGTCCCCGTATGTGGTCTATTAAGGCTGCGTTACGTGCAGCGATGACTTCGGCGGTAAGCAGACCTTGGCTCGCTTGTGCGGCGTCGGCTCCGGCGAGCGTCGGATCGAGTTCAACAAGTAATTTCCCTGCCTCTACATGCTGACCATTTTTTACATGTATCTTTCGTACATAACCGATCTCGATGGGTTGGATGATTTTCACGTTGCCTGAAGGAATAACCTTGCCGCTGGCGGTAGCCACTACATCAACTTTGCCGACAAAAGACCAGATAAGGGCTATCGCGAATAGCCCGCACAACGAAAGCATAAGCCAGCGCAGGCCAGGGCTTGGCGGCTTTTCCATGATCTCAAGCGCGGCAGGCAGGAATTCATAATCGCTTTGCGGTTTTGCATTAGCGTTTGCCAAATTCTGCTGCTTCCAGCTTTCTTTGAGGATGGCCCAATGCCGACCAATATTGGGGAACCACTGACCGATCATACAGCTATGCCCATTTGTTTTTTATAAAGCATCGCATAACGTCCGTTTGCTTTTAGCAGTTCCTCATGAGTGCCAATCTCAGTGACGTCACCCGCCTCAACGGTGATGATCCGATTACACTGGCGTACTGCCGACAACCGATGCGCGATTATGATTACCGTTCGGTTCTGTGCGATGCTTGCAAGGTTATTTTGGATAATCTCTTCGCTCTCGGCATCGAGCGCCGATGTCGCTTCATCAAGAATTAGGATGCGGGGATCGTTTATCAGCGCCCGAGCGATAGCCATACGTTGGCGTTGACCGCCCGATAGATTCCCACCGCGTTCGTCGATGATGGTGTCATAACCATGATTGAGCTCGAGGATGAAATCGTGTGCGCCCGCCAGCTTAGCAGCAGCGATTACTGCATCCATCGGCCTGGTCGGATCTCCAAGCGCAATATTCTCGCGTACGGACCGATTGAATAGAATATTTTCCTGGAGCACCACTCCGATTTGACGCCGCAGCCAAGGGGGGTCGATCAGGGCCAAGTCGACCCCGTCGACCAACACGCGGCCCTGTTCGGGTACATACAGTCGCTGCACAAGCTTGGTCAGCGTCGATTTCCCCGAGCCTGAGGGCCCGACGATACCCAGCATCTCGCCTGCATTTACGTCGAGGCTGACGCCCCGCAAAGCTTCCGGGGCATCAGGCCGATAGCGAAAACGCACCTTATCAAATTGAATAGCCCCTGCAATTGGCGGCAGGCTGGCACGCCCGGGATTATATTCAGGCTCTGCGGGCGAATTAAGGACGTCGCCAAGACGTTCCACTGAAATGCGCACCTGCTGAAAATCCTGCCAGAGCTGTGACAGTCGTAGAATAGGAGCTGCAACACGGCCGGCGAGCATGTTGAATGCAACAAGAGAACCGACCGAAAGATCGCCTCCAATCACCGCCTTTGCACCAAAATAGAGTATTGCGACTGTCGTTATTTTCGACACGATCTGTATAAGATGGCTGCCCCAATTAGCTAGTTTTGCAACGTCGAAGCCAACACTGGTGTAGCCTGAAAACAGTTTCTCCCACCGTTCACGCATCTGCGGCTCGACTGCCATCGCTTTCAGCGTCCCGATGCCTGTAACGCTTTCCACCAGGAACGACTGATTTTCTGCACCGCGCCGGAATTTCTCTTCAAGCAAATTGCGCAAGGTAGGAGAGATGAACACCGAAATGGCGATGTAGAGGGGGATCGATAAGAGGACAACCAGCGTCAACATCGGCGAATACATGAACATTACGGCAAAGAATACGATAGTGAAGAAGAGGTCAATCACCACTGTGACAGCGTTCGACGTTAGGAACTCACGAATACTCTCCAACTCTCGAACACGCGCGATGCTGTCGCCGACTCTGCGTGCTTCGAAGTAGCTTATCGGAAGGTTCAGCAAATGCCGGAACATCTTTGAAGAAAGTTCGCTGTCCACTCGGTTAGTCGTATGTGCGAACAGCCAATTGCGCAGACCCGACATTAACGTTTCAAATATGAGCACAACAGCCAGCCCGAACGCCAAGACATCCAATGTGGTCATCGACTGGTGAACCAGCACCTTGTCAATAACAAGCTGGAAGAAGATCGGAGAGACCAGTCCCATCAGTTGCAGAAAGAATGAGCCAATCAGCACATCGCGCAAGGGTTTGCGATATTTAACCAAGGCCGGAATGAACCAGCTGATATCGAAGGGCCGCTTGTCACCAGCCATCGCTTCGCGCGATGTCATCAAAAGTAGCCGACCAGCGAATTTCTCCGCGGCTTGTACCTCAGTCCAAACCTCGGGTCGTTCAGTATCGCCGCGCTGGACGAGATAACGTGGGTTGAGGCTATCGTCTTCGATTTTCAGCAGGATTACTGCATCACCACCGACCGTCTCCGCTAACGCAGGGAGAGGTACTTTGCGAACTTCGGAAAGTGGTGCAGTTTTGATGCGTGCGATCAGACCCAACCGTTTAGCAATGCGATTCAGATCTTCCAGACTATAGGGATCATCTCCCTTGCCTCGCTCATGCGCAATTTGTTCTGCGTCAGCTGGTATGCCTAAGAATTTGGTCAGCAGGACGAAGCAGGCAAGTGACGGATGCGCGTACGCCTGCGCTAAGCCAGCGCTTTCAGGCGCGTCGCTCTCATTCTGGCTTTCGCCATTTTCGTTCATGGGGAGCATATTTGAAGAGTTAGCCTTTAACGAAAGCTAATGAGTTATTTGCCGGCTTCACGAAAATACCTGTCGTTTAATTATGCTTTCGATGCTCATTTTATACAGAATCAAGGCAACTGATGTCCGATTAGCTTTCTACGTGCCCTGCTCAAACTCCGCCACCGCTTTGTAAAGACCGAGATGAAATTGGCCCTTAACGTATGTGTTTGTGCCCCCGAATTTCGCAAACTAGCGTGCCAGCACTATCACACGTAAATGAACAGCTATTCCCTACGCAGATCACATAATTGCGTCAGACCGCACAATTCTATTTCGCAAATCACGGGTCGGCACAAGCGATGCGATCGCAATATACTGATGCCCGTGACTTTTCCAACTTCGTCCCACATACTTTAGAACCACCAGCGAACAAGGAATGCCTATGCCGATGTCAGACAATTACCGCCGCGATTTGGAAAGGCTGAAGGACAAGGAGGCGGATCTCCAAAAGCAGTTGCAGCGACACGAAGCCGACGTTCATAAAGCAATTGAGACCGCGCGCCGCTATGAAGCGCAAATTAGGCCACACAGCTCAATTATCTCAATCCGAAGTGCGCAAGCATCATCGGGTCGTGAGAGCAAGAAAGCTTTAGACGCTGGGAAAAAGGTTGCTGACGTTAAAAAGCGGCTGGCCGATAACGCGCGAGATCAAGGCAACAAAATTCGTTCGCTGCAATCCGCGCAGAAAACGGAACGGCAGGCGGCGGACCGCGAGCTAAATAAGCGCAGGCAAAAGGACAAGGATCACGCTAAGGAAATTGCACGGCTATCCTCTCCGCAAGTTCACTACGTGCACATCAAACCCCCAGAGCCCGAGAAATTGCGGGTACTGTATTTGACAGCTAATCCCGACATGGACTTACGGACTGATGCTGAGGTACGCCAAGTGCAACAGGCTTTGAGAAGTGCAAAGTTTCGTGACCTCGTAACGGTCGAGCAGCGTCCGGCTGCAACTTTTCAGGATCTACTTGACGGGTTGAACGACATCCAGCCGCACATAATTCATTTTTCTGGCCACGGTGGTGGCGAAACACTCTTAATGGAGGGCGGCGGACTTGGGGGTGGATCCGACCACGTTGTCTCGTTTTCCCTCCTAGTGAAGGCCTTGGAATCGACAGATAATCCACCAATCCTGCTTGTCCTAAATGCGTGCGAGACGCTAGACGGAGCAGAAGTCATCCTGCCCGCCGTCCCTGTCGTAATTGCCATGTCGGACGCAGTGTTGGATATAGCAGCTATCCTTTTCGCGCAGCAGTTCTACGCAGCACTTGCCAGCAGCCAGTCGGTCGGCAGCGCGTTAAAACAGGCCAAAGTAAAAATCGAGGCCGCAATGATAGATGATGATGCAAGTGAATTGCCTCAATGCCTGTCACGCGATGATGTAGACATCGGCACGTTAGTGCTTGTGAAGGCCGCTCATGAATAAGCTGTCATATGTGGATAAGGGTCTTGGATTAACGTTAGGCTCGATTATTTCCCAATTTAGATTCTCGTTTGGTTCATTAGTATAAAATCTCCAGATCCAACATGTAAGATGTCAGCATTTTCGTTTCGGCGAGGTACAAACTCGCTTGTTTATTACAACGCTATAAAATCCTTGAAATTAAGAAGAGTTCGGACAATCATTTCCAAATGGAATGGGAGAATAAATTGACGATACGAAAAGCGCATTCCCATGGGTGATATGCCAACTGCAAACGTTGTAGACCCAATCTTCGGTGGATCCTCGCCCTCCGAAGGCGTGGGCCTTGCGCTATCTGGCGGCGGGTACCGGGCAATGCTCTTTCATATCGGCTCCCTATGGCGATTGCTGGATGCCGGGAAACTTTTCGATCTTACTCGCATATCTAGCGTATCAGGCGGATCGATCACCGCTGCGGTGCTCGCGCTTGCATGGGAGCGCATAAAGATTGAAGGTCAGGCCGCGTTTGAGGAAGAAGTAGTCAAGCCGTTGCGAGCCATGGCGCGCGTCACCATTGATGAGAAATCTGTTATTAGTGGACTTTTGTTACCGGGCACGGTGGGCGCATATGTTTCCGGAGCTTATGCTAAACATCTTTTTGGCACGAAAACTTTGCAGGCATTTCCCGAGCACCCAAGGTTTATAATAAATGCTACTAACCTCGAAACTGGATCGCTATTTCGATTTTCGCGGAGGGAGATCCGAGACTGGCGTTTGGGGCGCATTATCGATCCTAAAATTTCATTGGCCGACGCAGTGACCGCTTCCTCAGCTTTTCCCCCAATCTTGTCGCCGTTCGTTCTCGATGTGGCGCCGGATGATTTTGAACGAACATCACCTGGCGAGTTGGATAATAACGACTTTCGAACGGAAATTAGTCTTTCGGACGGAGGCGTGTACGACAATCTCGGCCTGCAACAGGTATGGGGAAAATGCCGTGCAGTACTTGTGTCAGACGCTGGGGGACATATTACTGACGATCCATCGCCGCCGGGCGACTGGGCACGCCAGAGCCTCAGGGTAATGGAGATTATCGATCAGCAGGTTCGGAATTTGCGAATGATTCAAGTTGTAGGCTCGTTGGAACGCAAGGAACGAGATGGCGCATTTTGGAGCATTCGCTCCAATATTTCAGACTACCAGTTACCCGACGCTCTTCCTTGCGACAATGTCAAAACCCAAGTTTTGGCCGCAACGCCGACACGATTACGTCGTCTGCCCGAAATGTTACAAGAGCGGCTAATCAACTGGGGGTATGCAGTCACCGATGCCGGCATTCGTCGCTATTGGGCCAACGTGCCGGCACCAGACAGCTTTCCATATCCGTCAGCCGGAATCGGCTAAAATGCCTGATTCATCACTTTTATTCAACGATACCGCTGATAGGCCCGGCACGCACGTACTCTTGATCGGAATAGGGGATTACCCTTGGCTTGAAGGCGGAAGTAATTACGATGCAGAAAGGGATGAGGATAACGCAAAAGGAATGGCTCAATTGCCGTCACCGCCTGTTTCAATGCGGAATCTTGCGGATTGGTATTTTGAAGATTACAATAATCCTGATCAGCAGCTTGCCAGTTTATCACTAGTTCTATCGGAGACGACTGAAAGTCGGCCATATACGCACGAAAAGAGCGGTGCCCGACAAGCACCGCAAACAAGCGGTACGATTGGAGAAATTATCGAGGCCGTCGATGCTTGGATCGAGAGAGCCTCCAGACGCCGCGATAACGGGATTGTTTTTGGGTTTTGTGGTCATGGGCTGCAGTCCGGTCACCCTGTTTTGTTATGCCGCGACTACGGTAAGAGTACGCAGCAGCCCTTCAGGGGAGCCATTAATTTTGAAGCTTTTCGGATTGCGTTATCAACAATGCAACCGGACCAACAGTTAATGTTCGTTGATGCCTGCAGAACGCCGGATCTAGAGTCTGCATTGCTAGGTCAGGGCGCGCCTGGAACAGCAATGTTGGACGTTCAAAGTCTAACAGCGCGCAATAATGCACCCGCCTATCAAAGCGTTCATTTCGCGACGTCACTTTATACCAAAGCCTGGGGCCGAAAAAATGGCGCAAGTCTATTTACCGAAGCCATTATTAAAGCGTTGAGCGGCGGCGCAGCTGAGCATACGGCTGGCTGGTGGGTAACGACTAGCCGACTTCATACTGTTCTGAGTACTTATTTACAGCGCATCAGCGCAAAAGAAAAAGTTGTGCAAATACCTGCAGCTCAAACTCAGGACTTTAGAATAACCAAGCCCCGCAATATTGCAGTAGATTTATACGTTAGTTCATCTGAGTCCGCAATCTGGCAGGAGGAGCTGAAGATATTCGCAAAACGGGGTAACACCGTTGCAAGCCAACTGGATCATGCTCCATCGCCAACAAGCACCCAGTCGGTAGAGATGTCGCCAATTGTCAACCGCTTCACAGATGCACCACCCAAGGGAGCCGACTTTCTCTATAAAATTCACGCAGAATTCTCGCCTGATTCTATTTATGACAATTGCGTGGAAGAAATCATTGCTTACCCCCCCGAGGTTGACTGTCATCTTCCCGTGAGTAAGCGTCGATGATGATCCGCCCGTCAGGAATTACCATAAGCTTGGTTGGTACAGGCGGAAACCCCGCCGAAAGTCGGCCTGTCATCGCCCGAATATTTGGTTTTGCGCAAGGGTTAGATGAACCTGTGAGTCATGAACTGATTGTTGCGGCGGGTGCACGGGTGGAGCAGAAGCTGTCCGAGGGTCTGTACAATGTTGAACTTACCCTGCCTTCCGGTCGTTTGCTTCAGCGTAATGTTAGAATAAGCGAAGACACGCACGAAGATTTTCAGTTTCTCGATGATTTTGGTTCGGCGACAGAAGTCAGCTTGCAAGAGGCAGTGGGTGGCGCCGACGGGGATGTACTTTCACGGGTTAAAGCTCACGGTATGCCTGAAGAAAGTTTACAAGGCGAAGCGCCTCCAAGGCAAAGCCCCGGTCAAGGTGCGAATTTGAGTGGGTATAGAGGGGGTTTATTCCGAACGGGTACCCTGAGTAGGGCCCGTGCAGCACATAAGTTAGTGCCTACTCAATTGCGTCCTGAAGTTTCGCTGGCTATAAAGTACGGAGGGTTGCCGGATACTTGGTCGACCATGCCCGACGACAACGATTGGGTTTTTCTTGAACCAAAAGATACGATGGACGGACGGCAACTGTGGCGCATACAACCCGGCGAAATATCAAACCCTGTATCCTATGTTCGGCAATGGGCTCGCATTAAACGGCCAGATGGCAGTGCAGAAATAGCAAGTCTCCCGCTTCCTTGGTTTTGTTCCAACCCGCCAAATTTCACAACGGCCGACATCCTGTTTGATCCTGCCCGAAGTATTGGCGCATCTATGACCGTTGCGATCAATGATGTCGCACTTTCCGGGTTGTTGTCTTTTCTCGATCGGGGTCAAGCGGCTGCGGCTGGACCGATCCTCGAAACGATCGAGATGCATAGGCTCATAGAAGACACGATTTATGGCAAGATGGGTAATCCACTGGCCGCCTGTGCCGCAGGTTATGTTGGCTTGGCCGCACTTCCGGCCGACCGCCGTCAGCGATACGATACCTGGCTAAAAAATTGCATGGAACGTTTTCCATCCATTCCAGATGCCGCCATCATTAACGCTCGGCGGTTGGTTTTGCGGCCAAGAACCGCTGACGACAATAACCGGGCTGCCCAAGCGCTGCGCCAGGCAGTCAATGCAGGAATCCCCTATTTTAGCGCGGGTGTAGTGCTGCTCAGAGAAATGCTGCTTCAGCTTTCTTACGATCATCCTGACTTAAAGCCGCTCGCTGACAAAGTCGAACTGCTCGTTGGCCGCGTGGATGTGACGCAAGCTTTCACGGTGTTGCGCTTCGCACCAGCTGCAAAGGAATAAGTTATGTCCGTTTTTCGATTGACGATGTTGCCCGCCAACGAAGGCGACAGCTTGATTTTAAGCTTCGGAAAAAGCGAAGACAAGTTGCAGCACGTTGTCATCGACGGCGGACGTAAGGCCGCATGGCCTCACCTTAAGAAAGCACTCGGAAGTATCGCGGCGCGCGGTGAAGGTATCGAACTTCTCGTACTAAGCCATATAGACGCTGACCATATTGATGGTCTGGTGGAGTTTGTTAAAGATCCAGACACTGTGCTTGAACCTAAAGAGGTCTGGTATAACGGATACGATCAGTTGAAAGGGCTCAACGCAACGAACGATTTAGATGCTTTTGGATTTCCAGCGGCAGACGACTACACAAAAGCGTTAGCAAAAAAGCGTTGGGCAACTAACGACCGCTTCGGTGGCAAGGCTATTTTAGTTGATAATGAACCCTCGAAATTCGAGATTGGCGAATTGAAGCTTTGGCTGGTCTCGCCCAACAAGGCCAAACTTGATCGATTAATTGCAGAGTGGGACAAATGGCGGAAACCAAAGGCTACGGTAAATGAGGACGCTGAAACGGGACCTGATTTGGTTGCGTTCGGCAAACGGCCGATGCCCGACGTCTTAGACATTGAGGTATTGAGCGCGGCCAGCAAGGTCGACACAACGGCGCCAAACGGTTCAAGTATCGCCTTCGTTGCTGAATACGATGGGCGCAGCGTTCTGTTAGCTGCAGATGCTCATCCGGATGTCTTATTACAGACCCTCACCGCGTTGTCGCAACTCAGAGGCACGTCCGTAATCAATCTGGTCAAGCTACCCCACCATGCCAGCAGAGCCAACGTTACTAAAGATCTTATCGAGACAATGGATTGCTCGCGGTTTGCTGTGTCCACTAGCGGGGCACAATTTGGTCATCCAGATCCGGAAGCTATCAGCCGGATTCTAAAATTTGGCAGGACAGGGAGCAAAACATTCTATTTCAATTATGCCAGTGACCGGACACTTCCATGGAGTAACGCCGTTTTGCAGGATATGCATAATTATGAGTGCATTTACCCCGACAGTCCGAATATCCCTGTAGTTATAGATATTTAGGGGCAGAATCCTTGATGGAGCAGTAGGAAAAAATCGGTCGCCGTTAAAAGGCATTTGACAATGACGGTCAGAGCTAGCTGACTTGGAAATACCCTAGCAACACCGTAAATTTTATCGAGTTCAGTCGGGGAGAAATGCGAATTCCGACCGCTTTGCTACATTTCCTTGACGAGGCTCAAATGACAACCGAAACTGGCCGCGGTCCTGTCTTACCGTCGTTCCGGAAACGGTCGAAAAGGTAATCTGGGCTAATAAAAGGCCGGGATAGAGCTTAATTGGAATTTCGCCAAGGTTTGCGAGCTCCAGCGTGACAATGCCTTTATAACATGGTTCAATCAGTGTTGCTGTGGCGATACTAAGTCCTTCGCGCGCCCATGTTGATCGCGCTGTCACCGCACCGATCAGGTCCCTTGGAATTGTGACCCATTCTAGCGTGGGAACGAGAGCAAGGGCCCCAGGGTGCAACAGGAACGCAGAACGAAACGGCAGCTCATAACGTTCATGCTTTTGTTGGAGCTCTGTTTCTCGCACGTGCTCAGGTGCAAGAGTTGCTTGCTTTACAGCCGCAGGATCAACATGTGATGAACCTCTCGCCCGTACCATTAAGACAACGTTGCCCATTCGCAGGTCGATGCTGGCTGCCCCGATTTGCTCCTCAGATAACAGTGGAGTGACAGACAAATCTCCTGGGAGCCGCATGCGCCTGATCAATTCACTTCGCCCCAGTGTGCCAGACGACGTCATCCGTTCACCAAGCTGATTGCCTTTTGCTGAAGTAACGCCTGGTCGCATAAGCGATTAAGTTCGAGAAATGTTAGCTTTTTGACGTCAGGATCCGTTTTCTGTGCTTTCTCTACAAGCTCATCACCAGAAAACCAGTACGTCCAGCCAGCATAGAGACAATGTGCGCCCATCACCGCACGGTTAGTTGGCTGTCCATCATCGTCAACTTGCTGCGAAATCGGCGGGCGCTCATGAGCCAAACGCTCAACCAGCTCTTGGAGGAGCTCGGCCGAGGGGCTGGTATAGAAGAAGTTGTATTGCCTGAGCACTTCCTCAATGCCGTCAAGAAGGTTCTTGAGTTCGGGCGGTTGAAAAATGGTGAACCAGTCATCGTTAACCGACTCGCTGATGTAGGCGAGCAGATTCTTCTCTGCATCGTGCACTGCGCCGTGCGCAGCTGTTGTTACCGGCGTGTCCCAACCTAGAAGTTTTACAGCCATCGCAACAATACGTTGTCTAATCGGGTAGGGTGGGTGCGTATTACTTTCCAGATCAATATAATCCTCGCGCGGACATAGCGCTTCGATAATTGTTCGATGCGCAGCAGCAAAAGAAGGGCCGAAAAGTCGAAGCCCGAAGAGGTCGCAAATTATCTCTTGGCGCCAATTGATCAAGGACTGCTCATCTAGGCATAATTCGGAATTCCTGCTCATAGCCAGTTTTACACTTGCCGGCGCGTCGGTGCGCTCAATCCAAGCCTTGGCCGCGTGCTTGCCCCGCAAGGGACCGCGACAGGCTCGGGGTAAAACGAGATTTTTCATAATCGATCCTGGACGTTCCGCGCTAATAGCGGTGTGCCCAAGCTCATGACCAAAGATTGCATGAAGCAACACGTGGTGTTTAAGCTGGCGGGGAAACGCAACAATGATTATGCGTCTTCTACCAGGTAGAGGCACTTCGTCATCGACAATCTGGTAGTCTGTACCCTCTGCTACGACATGCACGATAGGTGTAAGTTCGATAGGTTCCATCTCATCGTCCAAAGATGTCTCAACGAAAAGTTTGTCGGCGATGTCTTCCATAATGCCTGCAAAAGGCCAAGAGAACTCGCCTAGGTGTGCGCGTTCTATAAGCGAAATGCGGCTTCCTAGAGAGCTCAACCTCCGCATATTGGCAGCAACATCCTCGCGAGCCATAACCACGTCATCTTCAAGTGCGCGTTCTACGACCTGAAGCCGTATTTTGCATTCTTCAAAATATGTCTGGCTTCGCTCCGGCCCGTAGTCGTGCCTCAGGGTTGAGTTGAGCACCGCAGAGATGCTGCGGCATTCTTCTTCCAGGAAGTCTCTAGGCTGCAAACGTCAGCGTACCACAAGGTGTTCAATAAAGGAGTCTAAGAAGCGAACCGTCCTCTCGCGATTTGCTTGATTTGAAGGCTGGGATCGGGCAGCGTCCCTGATAACTAGATCAATTTCTTCAATTGCTTTGTTGTAGTCGGTTTGTCCGTATTCCTTATCGAGCGCGTCCTTTAGAGCCGCGCTCAGGTCTAGGACGTGACGATCAGCAGATGGTTGAAGAGTTAGCGCCTCTGGACCGCGTGGGAGACGCGACACATAGGCATATCCTTGAAATTCATGCGATCGAAATGCGTTAAGCAAGCGGAATAGGCTTGCAAGCTCGACCTTATGCTTTTTCGCTTCAATTTCGCCATTTATGCATCGCAGGGCTGTGCGGGCGAGGACACGCGCTGAAGTTCGAGCGTCGCTTCGGTCAACGACGGACATTATTGGCATGACCCTCTCCTCCGATAGATGTGGAAACGTGTATTTTGCGAATTCGGCGCTTTAGAACATAACGTGAACAGTTTCAATTATCACATTCTGTCCATAATTAGTAGATTATGCTTACTTTCAGTAGGAATCAAGGGCGATTCCCCAGTTTGCATTAAAGGATTGATGCAAGCCATTTTGTAGCCAACTCCTCCCTGAAAATGAAGGCCGCCGCATCTTCGATCCCTACCCCATGGCTCTTAGCAGCATGTTCGAAAGCTTGACGGGTTTCCAGAGATACTCGTGCTGTCACCCTTGTGCCGTTTTTCTTTGAGTCCGATCCAGCATATTTCGACTTAAGAGAACTAAAGTCGGCACAGCGTATGGCGCGACGAACGAGGATGTTGCAAAGACTGGGACGGCGAAGATCGTAATTGAGGGCATATTGTTTGAGCAATTGTGCCTCCTCGTCTCTAAGATTGCATCCAATTTGCCACTCCTTTGCCATAACTTCATGTTGTCCTATCCGCTCCCAGTACGAATCACCTCGTGATTGTGCGCCCGTGCTTTACGTAATTCAACTTATCTGAAACTGGCCGTGCACACCGTATCCGGCACGTCATCGCTTTATGCAGCAAATTACACTGCAAGACCTATCGGGAAATCGTTAAGGTTGTGCTTGCACTTTCCAACTCCGATTGGTGTTTCAAGAAGATAGTCTTGGCCGAAAATTTAGCATCGCTAAATCGGCCGAGCGGAAACTTTATGATTTGGTGGCTTCCCGGCTACATTTTCTCGACAGTAAACGCATCTTTAATCCTCCGTTGTAAGACATCGTTCTTGCGTTGCAATGCTTCCATCTCGCCCGGTTTTGGATTGCGAATGCCTAAGAACTTCTTTTGCTCCGACGTTAGCTCAACTCCAGCCGGAAGAGGTAAATTTCCGCTACTGTGGAGCAGATGTCGCCTAATGACAAAGTCTTGGAGGAGCGGCAAATAAGCGCGAACGAACAGCCAAAGTACGTCGGAAGGTGCGTCTAGCACACGCAGTAGTCTCAACGAACCTGCGTAAAGGTCAGGAACGCCACCGAGGTTTTCAAGCCGAGCCATTAACGTCAGCAAGTCGATATTTGCATAGACAGGGTCAGTCGGCACATACTTTCCCCGCCCCGACAAAATATCGGCCTCTGCTTTGCCTGTATCAAAACTTTTGCGTTCGAATGCTGCCCGGCGTGGGCCAGACCCAGGCAATGGTGACGCTTCATTAAAATTCGTTCCAGTTCCAATAAAACCGTTCAATTGAGAATCCGCGTCCTGTAGCTTTGAAACGCGCAACTGGATTTCCGCCAGGAGTTCAACATAAGTGGCCCGCCGCACATTGAGATCGACCGCTGCTTTCTGTCTGTCATCGTAAATCTTTACGGCGCCTGCCATTAACACGGCAGTTAAAAGTGTCAGAAAAAAAGGGCTATTAATGAATTTCCATAAAGAGCTTCGCCAATGTTCGGGTGAGACGGAGCCGCCACGACTTCTAACTGCTCGGCTGCGGACCGTTCTTCCTGAGGAGGCACCGTTCCGTTTTTGTTTTCGAAATCTTGCGAACAAATCAGAACCTCCGACGTCGTCTATCAGATGCAAATAAGCATTACAGCTTCGTTCGCTAAAGTTTAGGACAAAAATTGGCCATGGCAGATAAACCACCCGGTCTGGTCACGCTTTCACAAGTCTACATACGATGGGTGTTAGCAAAAGAAACTACTGCGGTGAAGAGCCGATGACCGGATGCTTTACAAGCCCTGGCCGAAGACGCCCAACAAATCGCTCTCTATGCCAGAGTATTTTCAGGAGTCGTTTCCGGCTGGAGCCAAAACGTACGAAACCTCAAAGTTCAGTTAAAACTAGGTCAATCAAGTGATTCTGCGTTCCTGAGGCATGGCGCGCGTTTTCTTGTTTGTCGTGCAGTCAGAGCCTTATAGGCCAAGCAACTCTATGTCTGTGCTAAATGCGCGTTCCCACATTCTCCTGCAGTTATCGAGCGTAAATTGAAGCGCCACGACATTTCACTGATATACATGTTCATGTATTTTGCCGACATCCAATGGTGAGTGCCGATAATCTGATGTTTGAATAATGCCCAATTCAGAAGTTGGCAATTTATATGCGTGGATGCTCGCAATATACTCACACGTGCGAGGTTAACGAGGGTGCCGGTTCAGTTTATCGCTTTATTTACGCGCTATTTTTTGTAGGTGGACCACAGCCATTCAGGATGATTGCTCTAAGTGACCATGGTATGGCCGACGGCGCAGCTGAGGTTGAGGCAGTATCTCAAGAGATCGGATATAAAATGGAAGCTGAACTTACATCTTATCAGAAGCAAGTCGAAGAATGGCTTGAGGCTTGCTTTCCGCCATCCGTCAACACCAATCGCGCCGAACGAACTCATCGTTTTTTAGAAGAAGCGCTTGAGTTGGCACAAGCCAATGGTTGTAGTCGAAGCGATGCTATCTCCCTCGTCGATTACGTATTTGGCCGGCCAAAGGGCGACTCCTCACAAGAAGTAGGAGGAGTAATGGTTACACTTGCCAGCTTATGCAGCGCATCGGGAATTCATATGGACGAGGCCGGCGCTATTGAGCTTGCTCGTAATTGGGAAAGGATTGAGACCATTCGTGCCAAGCAGCAAACCAAGCCTCATGGATCCCCGCTGCCGCAATGAGCAAATACACAGGTTCGCCTTTGATTGCTGTGCCCAAGTCGGCTGACCTATTCAGTTGGCGGTCGAGGTGATCACAATTTCGTTCGCCGATCAGGCGCTCCACGATATTTGCGTAGATTTAAGCCGAGCCGAATTAGTATTCGGAAGTTTGAATGCGGCTGCCCTTGTCACTTTCATCTCTGACACCAGCGCATTCGACAGTGTGCAAGAGCTCATCGATTTTTTGGGCGATGAAATAAAAATTTTTGAGGACGATTCACTTTCCGTTTCGATTGGTTCATACTACAGCGCGCTGCTTGTCGTCGTGGGCAAGCGTTTTAGTCGTGACGCAGCAGACAGGGTAATTTGGTCTACCGTAAAAAGGTTGAAGCTTGTGACAATAACGAGGGTGCCATGAAGCAAGAACTTGAGTTCACGCCTGACTGGTTCTCCAAGCCTGGCGACGCTTTGCGAGCTTTGATGCTTCGTCGACGTCTTTCCGCAGAAGATGTTGCTAATTATTTAGATGGAGGCATTGAAACACTGCGCGGCCTTCTCGACGGTTCGGAGAAACTAGATGATCAACATGCCAGTATTCTGGCCGGATCTGTTGGTGGCACCACTAATTTTTGGCTTAAGCGGCAGGAGCAATATGATGAGGCTCTTGAACGTGCTGTCGACAGGGCCACAGCGGTTGAAGCTGACGATTGGCTAATGCTTCCCGTGCCGGGAGGAAAACCCAGAGGGCGGCTCACTGCCCTCACAAAACGAGATGAAGTTCGACGCCGCCTCCGCTTCTTCAATGTGGGGACGATGAGTGCATGGCAATCCCGTTACGGGAAGATTTGCACAAACACTCTTTTCCGCACTTCTGCCACTTTTAGCTCTAATGATGGTGCAGTTCTTATGTGGCTGCGCGACGGTGAACTGAGCTCAGATTTGGTAACAACAAAGCCATGGAATGCAGGGAATCTTGAAGATCGACTTGATGCGATCCGCAGGCTCTCAAAGCAGAAGCGACCAGAAGACTTCATGCCCAAGCTTCGGCAGTTGTGTGCGGAATCTGGCGTTGCTTTGGTTGCGAAAAGATCGCCTATCGGCTGTCGCGCCTCCGGTGCGAGTCGCCTCGTGGCACCGGACAAAGCGATGATCCTGCTTAGCTTCCGTGGCCGATCAGATGATACGTTCTGGTTTACAGTATTTCACGAAATTGGTCATCTGATCCTCCACAGTGCAAAAACCTTCGTCGATGCTGATATGGATGGAGATGATGTAGACGAGAACGAACGGGAGGCAAACCAATTCGCTTCGCGCCTCATCGTGCCTGAAAAGCACGTCGAGGAGTTCGAACACCTACCGGCAGACAAATACGAAGTTATACGCTTTAGTGTATCAGTAGGCGTAGCAGCCGGGTTGACAGTCGGACAGATGCAAAACCGCCGAATGATTGGGCGCGAGCAGTTGAATTACCTCAAGCGCCGGTGGCAGTGGGAAGACCTTTCAAAAGTCTTTGATTGAAAATCGCAACAATACTCTAGCCTACAAAGTGCACGAACTTTTTCGGACTTTTTTGCCAATTGCACAACGCGTCTTCCATTACTGCCATCCCAACTTTGAGACGTGTGTCCAACGCATCCAGCTGCTGCTGAATGACATCAAGATGGCTACCGCTCTTGCGTGCCCCGTCAACGAGCAGGCGCGCACCATTCCCTGGCCCTGTGGCTCCAGACAAATAGGCCGAGCCAGCCTCGATTGGAGCAACCCTGTATCGGCCTATCAGGGACAGGTAGTCGAATTTGGCTAAACGACCAAAAGAATTTATTTTCATATGTTTATAAAGATAATCAAAGATTATGTGGGGGTCATTACCTGCTGCGATCACGGTATTTGCAAAAAATGCGGAATGTCCCGCCGGACCAATCCAAGTGAGGTAATCAGCAACGGCACGCTGCACTGTTCGTTTTGCAGTTGGACGCAAGCTTTCGTATTTGCGATGATTTCCAAATGCGCCGCCCACGTGTGTCCAATTTGCAGTAAGCCACTGGTTGAAGCCGGATGGATTTGCAGAAACCGTTGGCCAGTCCCATACGCCGGCGCCGAGTTGACCGTAAACATCCTGAAGGCGTTTCCATCCGCTGTCCGGCCGGCGACCAAAATGCGTCATCAGGAAAATTAGCCAACCCGCTTCATCGATGTTGTTCTGCTGCATATGAAAAGCGACTGCACGCTCGGCATCGAAGGAACCGTTGTTAGGATCCGCGCGATTAGCAGAAATTGTGCCTCGTTGGACGAGCCGGTAATAATCTTCGCGCCGCAAACTTGCGATGAATTGCATAGCAAGCGTATCAACGGTTTTATCATCGGGCAGTCCTTTAAGTGCCTGAGCCGCTCTGGCGGCTTTTAGTTCAACGACAAGCCGCTGATGATCGCTTTTTCGCGAAGGCCACATCATAGAGCTCCTCAAATTTCTTTGTTCTGGACGGCATTTGCGGTGTTGCTTTTTAGAGGAAGCTTGCCCTCCAAATATGGCGCATAGATTTCACAATCCAGCTCGGCGTTCAGCTCAATTAGTCTCGCTGAATAGCCCGCATCTAATTTTCGGGTCCAAAAAACTTGAAGCAAACGTATAATATCCGCCCAATAAGGCTCTTCAGTCTCCGCTGCCGCAGTGATTTTCTCACCATTGCGAAGCCGACCTTCAATCTTGACCACGTGTTCGATCACTCTGGAAGGATCCCCCACGGGCATGGGCGGCATCGCCCGTGTCTGCTGGACGCCTTCAGAGACATAATCGTTCATGGCGTCCAAGTATTCTTCATACACGTGCATACTGCCAACATATTGGTGATATTCGCCTAATTCGACACCGAGCCGACGCGCCATAATCTCTTGTATCATCGTGAAACAGAAAACGTCGTGCGGAAGCCCAAAATATGCGTCATTTGAGCGCATAGTCACCGACATGTGAAGCATGCCATGACGGAGGTGGAATTGCATGGTGGTGGTGCAGGGAATTTCCCTAAATTCTGTTGCGATGTCTTCTGCATTGAAAAGCTGGATGACTGCCCGTCGCGACCCTGGTTTGGTCATTAAAAGTTTCTGAATGCTGTCGAGTTGATCAATTCCGCCGCGCAGGTTCAGCAACCGAGGTCCATATGCGCCCTCAAGGATACCATTCTGAGCATCATCGGCATAGGCTGGCACATAAGGCTCTATAAATTCCAAAGTATCTAACCCCGATAGGTACCATAGTAGCTCCCCCAACGCGCTGAAGAGTTTACCTCGATCTTCGGAAATGCTTATCCGGGCACGTGGATTTGAGATCCTGATCGTAATGCTGAGCAACTCACGGGTCTTCCCCCTCGACCCGGTGTGCGGCTTACCCTCGTCAAGAAGCACGACATAGAGTTTGTGCAAAACAGCATCAAGACTAGCGCCGCTAAATTCCATATTTCTTTCACTAGCCTCGCCAGCGCTCCCTGTCGCATTCAGCATCTGTTGTTAAGTAAATGTTGTTAAGGGTCAATCGCTTACTTTTACGATTTGCGCGTTTAGAGAAGACCAATGAGGTACGGCGGGATTACATGACGATGCAGTGACTGGGCAGTACCGATTTTCATATTGTACATATAATGCCTTGCATCACTGGGTTATAGGAATGTGGAATTGTTGAACGACGATATAATCGCAGGTCAAGGCGGCAGAGCTATATAGCAAGCTTACTGGAACGCTGTCGGCACGTTTCGAATTGCATGGAAAGAGGTGTTTAACGAAGATCTTCCTACGAACGACATTTTGCCAAAAATGCCTTTTAACAGGCGAATTCAAACGCGGTTCGTGAGAAAATACGCCCGCAATTTGAGCTTCGTCATGCCGAAGTTGAATAGTTATACTAAATCGCCACTGCCCAGCCGGCTGAATTATTGAACGTCCGCCCGCTGCCCTCAAGCGACAGAATACGACGTTGTCGGCAAATGATGCGTGAACATTGTCCTCATTAGTACATTGCGGCCAAGATCCACCGCCGTCACTCGGGCCAGTTTTATCACGTCGTCTCTGAAGACCATACCACAATGTTTTGAAACCTCATCTGAGTGTCGCGTTGCTTCGAGAGCGCAAAGACGGCGAAGTGCGCCTCCGATGGGGATCTCGGCCGAAATTACTTTCATTGGCTCGGTCTCTCTATCCTCCATGGCCTTTATGAGGTGCGCGGCGGCAAGGTCGGCGCGAAGTAAGTTGTGCGCTAGTTCTTGCCCGAGGCGAACCAATCCCAAACCCGCCATGAGCCCTTTGTGAATCTTGTCATCTCTTAGCAATGCATTTTTGCCGTCGTAGACTTGCACAAGCAGCCGCGCGCTTACCCGCCCGTTCTTACTTGATCGGGCGCACAAAAACTGAAACTGTGCACCAGCGTGTTTGCAACGATTACATAGGCTCGCGGTAAAACCGCGCAAGAGCTGCGCAACGTCTCGAAAATCCTTGAGCGCTTGGCGCTCCCCCTTCGAACTTGGATTGATCCGGCCCGGCAGCAAATTGGCGTAGCAGTCGAATAGTTCAGTCGCGTCATAGACAACACGACGAAATGCTTCGATCAGCACTGCACCATTTGGTTCGAACTCAGCCTCAACAGACGCCAGTTCATCGACGAAATAGATAAACAGACTGCTGAATGATCGCCAGCGTGCCGGAATGAGCTGCAGGGGGTGGGCGCCATGATCCTCTCCTGCAAGGTCAATTGCACGGCCCGTGCACGCGGTTAGAAAAGGCAGTTCAGGATTTCCCCGAAACGAAAGTGGGATAAGCATAAGCGTACATATAATAGGACTTATGACTTTTGCAGCTTTCTTGATCACGATATGTCTGGCCTTTGGGCAACCATAATCTGACACTGCCAACGACAGTCGTTATTTTATCGAACGGCTGGTGGTGCGAAGGAAAAGGCGATGGCAATGGATGACGACGACAGTGCAAGCGGCAAACCCTCGAAAAGCCCAAGCGAAGAGCTGATGACGGCTACCGATAACATGGTCCCTGAAGAACAAAACTTAACGACCAATCACGTCATTAGCCAGTATCTAGACTCGCCGTCAGTCAAACTGGCGCGAGAACTGTTTGATGGCCCGGCGGCAAAACTTGCCCGCGAATACGCCAATTCGCCTACTCAACAGCTTGCTAAACAGATCGCGCTCGCGCGTGGCCCAGCTTTCGGCTCACCAGAGACGGCGAGCATTGACGCGATGCGCCAGTTGATCGAACCCTCCACGACGCTGGCGGCAACTCTCAATGCGATCCAGCCATTAGCAATCGAAAATGCCAGTCTTGCCTCGATATACGCCACAATACCAACGATTGATCCCAAGGTGATAGCAGCAATCCAGAGTTTGGAGCCGCTCAAAATTGATCCGTCGTTAGTAAGTGCTATCAGCCAAGCGCGGCAGAGACTCGAGGAGCTAATGCGCCCGCTCGGTGGTGTCACATCGGCGATCAAGCAGTTCGAAGAGCAGCAGCTTGACGTTCAAGCACCGCTGCTTGCTTCGCTAGCTGGTCCTCTAGGTGAAATTGCTAAGACTTCGCAATGGGCTAGCACGCTGGGCCGCATCAACACCCCCGATTTGACCAAACTGTTGGGAGACGGCCTTGGCACAGCGGTCGATGAAATGCGCAACGCGATCGCCCAGAATTTCGTCGGCTCCGCCGCGATCGATCAAATCAAGATGAGTGAAATGCTCGGGCTGACCGCTCGGTCCGACTTCGATTTCGCGACGACTCATATCAAGATGTCGGCGCTCGCCGGCGTTGGAGAAGTGTTTAACCGGCGCAGCCATTTTCAGCTAGACGCCTATCACTCGCTCTTTGGCGAATGGCACACCCGCGTGGGTCTTCCGGAGAATTTTTGGCGTGACGGGCGTGTGCGAAGGCGCATGTATCGTGAAGCTGAAGTCGATGAAGGGCTGGTTGTCGCCCAGCCCGGCATGGCTCTCGAAATCATGATCGAAAGCGGGCTAATCGCGGGGCTTCGCTCGGACGCCAATGCAGTCGCAGTGGTGACGCTTGGGGAAGTGTCGATGACGATTCGGTCGCGCGGGATCAGCAAGGACGCTTATGCGTTGGTCGGCCGTTTTGAACAGGAACTACGCGCTTATATCGAGCGCAAGCTCGAAGAGCACTTCGGTCCGGACTGGTTCAAGCTGTGTGCGTCGAACCTGATTGGGAAGGCCAAGAAAATTCGCCAGGCAGCGATGGCGCGCGGTGAAGAGTTCGCAACGCTGATCACTTTCACCGAACTGGGTGAACTGTCCGGGATCATCCAAAGCAATAAAAACTGGGATGAGGTATTTGGCGATGTTTTCGTCGAGAAGACTGCATTCGACCATGACATGCAAAAGCTGATCGCCATACGACGTCCTACGATGCACATGCGCCGGATAGATGGCGTGCGCCTCGTCGAAGTGATCTGTGTATTGCAGCGATTGTCCGAGCAGATGGCAGACGATGGCGCATGGAAGCTAGCCGCCGCATCCGATCGGTAGAAAAGCTGCGGCAAGATAACTGTAAAAATAATAAAGCTCGCAACTTTTTTAGGATTAACATACGGAATAAAAACAGAAAACTACAGGAACATTTGGTTTCCAGCAAGTGGTGATATCGCCTCAAATTGCAAAGATGAGGCGGTCTTGTTGCAAAAACATAAAAGGTGGAGGCCCGAGCCGGAATCGAACCGGCGTGCAAGGATTTGCAGTCCTCTGCGTCACCACTCCGCCATCGGGCCCCTAAACAACAACTTGCCTGAACAGCAATGCCGCTATGTGGTGAAGGCGGGCGTTTAGCGACTTGGGGAATTCAATGCAACCGGCAATCTGGGCCACATGTTGGATGCTTGTGCCCCGTCCGCCACAAGCCATGGAAAAAATTGCTATTTGCCCCCCAAAATCGGTCGTTCGTCTGAATCTTGCTTGGCTGAAGGCGCTAGGCTAGCTAGAGACCTTATACAGGCTGTATTGTGTTTGCAATACAGTTGTGCCACATCGCCCAGAAGTTAATGGAAATGTCCCGATGGAATCAGTAAATTTCGAAGATATGCGACGCGCGATGGTGGACAGCCAATTGCGGACCAGCGGCGTGACCGATGCTTGGGTGATTGCGGCCATGGGAAGCGTGGCGCGCGAGGATTATGTGCCTGCAACGCATCGTGCGACCGCCTATATGGATCGCGCCATCCTGTTAGACGATGGGTCGGTGCTGAATCCGCCAGTATCGACTGCGTCGCTGCTTCAGGCGGCAGAAGTGCGCCCGGATGACGTGGTTTTGCTCATCGGCAAATCAAATGGTTATGTAGCTGAGGTTTTGAAGTCCCGCGTTGGAGCCTTAACTGTCGTCACTGCAGATGCGCTTGCGGATACACAAAAAGACGCGCCATTTTCGCTTGTCATCATTGACGGAGCGATAGAAGAATTGCCCGCTGCGCTTTTTGCTGTTGCTGGCGAAGGGGCCCGTATCGTGACCGGTGTCATTGAAGGCGCCGTGACGCGCCTGGCCAAGGGATTTGTGCACAAAGGAAATGTGGCGTTGAAGTCGTTTGTAGACAGTGAAATTGCACCCATCGCGGCCTTTGCCCGCAAACCGGAGTTCGTATTTTGAGCGGCCGGAATATCCTTATCGCAGCGTTGCTCGGCTCCGCGGGGCTGGGCGCACCCGCCGCCGCAGATACGCTGCGCGATGCGCTTGTTTCGGCTTATGAAACCAATCCCAATCTAACCGCGGCCCGCGAAGGGCAGCGCGCAATCGACGAGGGCGTTCCGCTGGCAAAGGCCAATGGCCGTCCTTCCGTCACGGTGCAGCCCACTTATGTAGAAAATGTCCTTCAGGACAGCGGCGGCTCAGTCACTCAAGCGCGCGGCGTCAGCATTAACGGCACAATTTCGGCTCCCTTATATGCTGGGGGTGGAATCAGAAATGCTGTGCGCGCGGCTGAAAACCGGGTTGAAGCCGGCTTTGCGAATTTACGCGGCACAGAAAGCGCCATTTTCTCGGCGGTAGTTGGCGCATATATGGACGTTATCCGCGATGAATCGATCGTAGACTTAAACCGCGCGCAGGTCGGCGTACTGAGCGTCAATCTGGATGCGACGAAGGACCGATTCGAAATTGGTGATCTGACGCGTACCGACGTTGCGCAGTCCGAAGCGCGACTTGCTTTGGCGACCAGTAATCTGGAAACCGCACGCGCAAATCTGATTCGATCAAAGGAGCTGTACATTCAACTGGTCGGGCGCGAGCCGGGCCAGCTTCAGGCACCACCTCCTTTGCCAAATTTGCCAGCGACGCCCGATAGTGCTGTGACGGTCGCGCTGGAAAACAATCCTGACCTTATCGCTGCTCGCGAAACGCGCGAAGCCGCCGGCTTTGACCGTCGCGCTGCCAATGCTTCGCGGTTGCCGACCGTGAGTGTCTTTACATCACCGGCTTACAGCAACGCGCTGAATTCGATCTCATCTAACATTCCGGGATTCCAGGCGGACAACAGTGCACTGAGCGCTCAGGCCGGTGTGCGTGCGACTTTGCCTCTGTACCAAGGCGGACAGCCAGCGGCGCGAATCCGGCAAGCGCAGGCGCGCCTTGGACAGGCACAGGAACTGGAAATTGCTGCCGAGCGTGAGGTTATTGCCCAAACGCGTGCATCCTATGCAAGCTGGCGTGCAGCCCTTGACGTGATTGCTGCGTCGGAACGCGCGGTGTCGGCGAATGAACTGTCGCTTGAAGGGACTCGCGCCGAAAACGGCGTTGGCAACCGGACGATATTGGACATTTTGAACGCCGAGCAGGAACTGCTTAATAGCCAGGTTCAACTCGTCGCCGCGCGGCGCAATGCTTATGTGGCTGGCTTCACGCTACTTGCCGCAATGGGCAAGGCCGAAGCACGCGACCTCGGTCTCGAAAGCGGAACCCTATATGATCCTGTCGCGGAATATAAGAAGGTGGACGATGCATGGAATGATTGGTCATCACGGCCTGATCCGGTTGCAAAGTCGACCCGCACCGTTGACACCGCTGCCCAAAAGGCGGAAATAGAACCCTTGATGAGCAACGGCAAGGCGCGTTAAGCGCGGCATCAGGAGGCAGAAAATATGGCTGATGGCCGGAGCGAACCTTCGATGGATGAGATTCTTTCTTCCATCAAACGTATCATCGCAGATGATGACCGGAATCGTCCGGCCACGAAGCGCCCTGCAAAGCTTGTTTCGTCGGGCGATGACGAACACGAAGTACTCGAGTTGACCGAAACGGACGATAACAGTTCCGACGAAATTTTGCTTGATGACGAAAAAGCGCAAAGCCTCCGGCATAGTTTTTCTGCACTTCAAACATTGTCCGAACCCGGCGTCGCGCCGCAAATCGTTCGATCGGGGGAGACCTCACTTGAGGGCCTAACGCGCGAATTGCTTCGTCCGATGCTGAAGGACTGGCTCGACAACAATCTGCCGCCAATCGTCGAGGCGATGGTGGAACGTGAGATCACACGCATCACCAAGAAGGGCTGATGCGCGCTGCGCTCATCGCAGCAATCGCACTCGCGTTAGCGCCGCCACCAGCACTTGCCAAAAATCTCTATGTTGAAGCTGGCAAGCTGGTCGATGTCGCGTCAGGCAAAACCCTTACTGGCCAGTGCATAACCACGATGGACGCAAAAATTACAGCGATTGGCCCTTGCGGCGCTACTCCTGCTGGCACTGAACGTCTGGACTGGTCCGCGTACACTGTCCTTCCCTTCCTGATCGACTTGCACACGCATCTTGCCGACGCCGGGCAAAGTGCTGACCTTGCCTTGCCGCTGAAGACATCGCCTGCCGCCACGGCTTTGATCGGCGCCGAAAATGCCCGATTAACCTTGGCAGCTGGCTTTACCACAGTCCGCGACGTCGGGACCTATCGCGGATTGACCGACATCGCATTGCGTGATGCCATTAATGCTGGATATGTGCCCGGCCCACGGATGTTCGTGGCAGGCGCCTATATCACCATTCCCAAAGGCGGCGGCGAATTGAACGGCGTTGTGCCAAATGAACAGCTCCCGCCCGACATGCGGCTTGGCGTCGCCAGCACTGCGGAAGTAGCCGCAGCGAAGACCGCGTTTCTGATAGACCAGGGCGCTGATTTCATCAAAACCATCGCGACTGGCGCAGTGCTCGCCATCGGCACCGAACCCGGCGAGCCCGAGCTTACGGAAGATCAGTTGCGTGCCGTTGTCGACACCGCGAAAGCAAAAGGTATTTTTGTCACTGCCCACGCTCATGGCGCGGTGGGGATCAAGAACGCCATTCGCGCCGGCGTGCGCTCGATCGAACATGCCAGTCTGATCGACGATGAAGCTCTGGCAATGGCCAAGGCCAACGGGACGTGGCTGGTCATGGATATTTATAATGGCGATTATATCGATGACATCGGCACTAAAGAAAAATGGCCCGATGAGTATCTCCGCAAGAATCGCGAGACAACTGACGTGCAGCGCGCGGGATTCACCAAGGCAGTAATGATGGGTGTGAAGCTGGCTTATGGCACCGACAGCGGGGTTTATCCGCATGGACAAAATGCCAAGCAATTTGCGTATATGGTGCGCTACGGAATGACGCCGATGCAAGCGATCCAAAGCGCCACAATCCGCGCGGCGGAACTGCTGGGCAAGGAACGTATATTGGGAAGCATCGCGCCGGGGCGCTTTGCCGATCTGGTGGCGGTCAAAGGCGATCCTCTGTCCAACATCAGGCTGTTGGAGAATATCTCCATCGTCATGAAAGACGGTAAAATCGTACGCTAGATTCCTGAAATTGGCGTGCGCAAAATCTTTCAATCAGCAATTTTCTTGCGTGCCTGCCTTGCGCTGACTAGCGTGTCACACATGAAAAAAACCTTTCTGCTTGCTGCCCTCATGGGCACATCCGTCGCCGCTTTTAGCTCCATTTCAACACCCGCCCTCGCCCGGCCCATGACCGAGACTGATCTTGTCATGATGAAACGGCTTTCGGCCGTGTCGGCGTCACCGGACGGCACCTTGATCGCCTATCAGTTGCGCGAGACGGACCTCGGGGCGAACAAGGGCAAGACCGATCTGTATATGCTCAAACTGGGGGTCCCAAATGCCCAGCCAGTCATGTTTGCGTCCAAGGCCGACAAGAACGAACATGACCCCGCCTTTGCGCCAGACGGCAAAAGCATTTTCTATATCAGCAACGAAAGCGGCTCGGACCAGATCTGGCGTTACGACATAGCGTCGGGGACGGCTGCACAGGCTAGCAATTTCAAGACCGACGTCAGCGGCTTCAAAATATCACCTGATGGCCAGAAATTTGCTGTCTGGGGTGACATTGCCCGCGATTGCATGGAATTTGGTTGCGCCAAGGACGGCGACACGTCGAAGCCAGGCCCAGGCAGTGGCCGCGAATATGACCAGCTCATGACCCGCCATTGGGACCAATGGGAAACACCCGGCAATTACAGCCGTGTCTTCACCGTTGTGCTTGGTGCCGATGGCAAGCTTGGCACATTGGGCACCGCCATGGACGGAAATCTGGTCGGCGACGCGCCGTCCAAGCCCTTTGGCGGTGGTGAAGAAATCAGCTGGAGCGCCGACAGCAGCGGCATAGTCTACACCTTACGGGTCGCGGACAAAAACGAGGCAAAGTCCACAAATCTTGATATCTATGGCGCATCCCTGAAGTCAAAGGAGATCGTCAACTTCACCAAAGACAATGCCGGTATGGACACAACGCCTGCCGTTTCGCCCGATGGCAAATGGCTGGCATGGACCTCCATGGCGCGCGCGACCTATGAAGCCGACCGGTTGGTTGTGAAGATCATGGATTTGAAAAGCGGTAAGGTCACGGCACTTACAGATGCATGGGACCGTTCGGTCGCATCGCTCGCCTGGGCAACGGACAGCAAAAGCCTGCTGGTGACCGCGCAGGATGTTTTGGAGACACCGCTGTACCGCGTTGACCTGAAGGGCAAGGTCACACGCCTCACTGAACGTGGCAGCATTGCTGAAGCCGTGCCGCTGAAAAATGGCGGTATCGTCTATGCCATCAACAGCATCTCCGGGCCTTCCGACCTGGTTTATATGGACGCCAAGGGTGCGACAACGCGGCTGACCAACGTTAATGCGGAGATGCTTGGCGCGCTTGACCCGGTCAATTACCAGAAATTCGATTTTGCCGGCGCCAATGGCGACCGGGTATATGGCCAGATTGTCAAGCCAGAGGGCGCAAAAGGCAAGCTTCCTGTCTTGCTACTCGTCCATGGCGGGCCGCAAGGAACGTTCAACAACAGCTGGTCCTATCGCTGGAACCCAGCGGTCATGGCATCGCAAGGCTATGCCGTGGTGACGATCGATTTCCATGGCAGTACGGGTTACGGTCAGAAATTTACCGATAGCATCAACAAAAACTGGGGCGGATGGCCGCTTGAGGATTTGCAGAAGGGCATGGTTGCCGTTGGCAAAGCAGACACGCAGCTCGACACCACCAACGCCTGCGCACTGGGTGGCTCTTATGGGGGTTATATGATGAACTGGATTTCGGGCAACTGGCCCGACCGTTTCAAATGCCTTGTGAACCATGCCGGCATTTTCGACCTACGCGCCATGGCCTATGAAACCGAGGAATTGTGGTTTGACCAATGGGACAATGGCGGACCATGGACCACGCGCACCGATGGCGAAAAGTGGAATCCGGTCAACCATGTCTCCAAATGGAAAACTCCGACTTTGGTCATTCATGGCGAAAAGGATTACCGTATTCCGTATTCGCAGTCGCTTGCCGCCTTTACCGCGTTGCAACAGCAGAGTGTCGAATCCAAATTGCTGGTGTTCCCCGATGAAAACCATTGGGTGCTGAAGCCGAAAAATTCGATCCAGTGGCACCAGACGGTGTTCGCATGGCTCGGCAAGCATTTGAAGGGCAAGTAACGGTTCGCAGGTGAGGGCGTCGTAAACCGTTTGATCGGCCAGCAATCGCCGCAGCGTCGGGTGCCAATGGACAAATACATTTGCGTTATTCTGGGGGAATAGATGACCGACATTGCAACCAGCGTGGCTACCGACATCAGCGGCGGGGCTGAGCTTAGTCGCAGCCTGAAGTCACGCCATGTATCCATGATCGCCATTGGTGGCATCATTGGGGCAGGGCTATTCGTCGGTTCATCCACCACGATTAGCCAAGCCGGCCCGGCCGCGGTGCTTTCCTTCGCCATTGCCGGTTTCATCATCCTTCTGGTGATGCGCATGATCTCCGAAATGGCGCTGGCCATTGAAGGCGTGCAGACATTCCCTGACTTTGCCCGCGCTGGCCTTGGCCATCTCGCCGGCTTCCTGTCCGGCTGGCTGTACTGGTATTTCTGGGTGGTCGTCGTGGCGATCGAGGCAATTGCCGGCGCGCAAATCCTGCACAGCTGGTTTCCTGCTGTCCCAGAACTTGCCATCGGCATATTGTTGATGGCGTTGCTGACCGCAGTCAATCTGATGTCCGCGCGGGCTTATGGCGAATTCGAATTCTGGTTTTCCTCTATCAAGGTCGCGGCCATCATCGTCTTCATCCTGCTCTGCGCGGCATGGGCCTTTGGCATCACCTCAGGCAGTGGTCCAAACTTTGCCAATTTGACCGCGCATAATGGCTTTGTTCCCAATGGATGGGGCGTTGTGCTGGCCGCAGCCACGTCAACGATATTTAGCCTCGTTGGCGCGGAAATCGCGACCATCGCCGCCGCTGAATCCGAAGAACCGTCAAAGGTCATCAGCCGCATGACCGTATCGGTGACGTTGCGGATCCTGATATTCTACATATTGTCGATCTTCCTGATCGTGTCCGTTGTCCCGTGGACCGAGATCGTACCGAAGGTGTCGCCCTTTGCCACCACGCTTGCCTATATGGGGCTTCCCGCGGGCAAGATCATCATGGAAGCCGTCGTGCTGGTCGCGGTATTGTCCTGCCTCAATTCCGGACTCTACGTCACCTCGCGCGCCTTGTTCGGGCTTGCCAAGCATAAGGACGCGCCGCAATGGCTGGTGCAGGTCAACCAGCGCAAAGTCCCTGCCCGCGCTATCCTCATTGCCAGCCTCTTCAGCTATTTCGCGCTCGCCGCAGATGCAGTGTCGCGTGACGTTGTCTTTAGCTTCCTGCTCAACAGCTGCGGGGTGACGATGCTGCTGCTGTACCTGATGACGGCTGGCGCCCAGCTTAAATTGCGCCGCAAATATGAGGCCGAGGACCCGGCGCGGCTGCAGATAAGGATGTGGTTCCATCCTTATGGGACATATGTCGCGATCGCCGCCATGCTGGTGATATTGGTGGCCAAAGGCCTTGACCCCGCAGCATCCAAGGAATTGTGGCTGAGCCTTGTTGTGGCTGGCGGTTTTGCGGCGGCGTTTTTCATGTTCCGGCGCGGAAAGGCGTAAAGCATCGCGACGTCACCCTGAACTACTTTCAGCATGACGTGTCGTGAGGGTTTCCCTTTTTAGTCAGGCCCGTTATGGCCCAAATCCATGACTATCGACAAGACTTTCGACCCCGCCGCCATTGAGGCGAAATGGTATGCGCATTGGGAATCCACTGGGGCGTTCCGGCCCGACCGGCCTAATGCCGAGCCATATACCATCGTTAATCCCCCGCCCAATGTGACGGGCAGCCTGCACATCGGCCATGCGCTGGACAACACATTGCAGGATATCCTCATTCGCCACGCGCGCTTGCAGGGCAAGGATGCCTTGTGGGTCGTCGGCACGGACCATGCAGGGATCGCGACCCAGATGGTGGTCGAGCGGCAGCTCAACGCGCGCCAGCAGAAGCGCACCGATTTCACCCGCGAGGAATTTGTCGCGAAGGTGTGGGAATGGAAAGAAGAAAGCGGCGGCGAGATTACCGGCCAGCTACGCCGGCTTGGCTGCTCGATGGATTGGGAAAATGAACGCTTCACCATGGATGAGGGCTTTTCCAAGGCGGTCATCAAGGTGTTTGTCGATCTGTATAACCAAGGTCTGCTTTACCGCGACAAAAGGCTCGTCAACTGGGACCCGCATTTCAAGTCCGCGATCTCCGATCTTGAGGTCGAAACGCGCGAAGTGAATGGCCATATGTGGCACTTCAAATATCCGCTCGCGGGCGGCGAGACCTATACGTATGTCGAGCGCGACGCCGACGGCAATGTCACGCTTGAAGAAGAACGCGATTATATCGCCATCGCCACGACGCGGCCCGAAACAATGCTTGGCGACGGCGCAGTTGCCGTGCATCCCGACGATGAACGTTACAAGCCAATTATCGGCAAGCTTTGCGAAATCCCCGTTGGCCCCAAGGAACATCGCCGGCTGATCCCGATCATCACCGACGAATATCCCGACCCCGATTTCGGTTCAGGCGCAGTGAAGATCACCGGCGCGCATGACCAGAACGACTATGGCGTGGCGCAGCGCAACAATATCCCGATGTACCGCTTGATGGACGAGGTTGCCGCCATGCGCAGCGACGGCGCACCTTATGCCGAAGCTGCGGCACAAGCCAAAGCCATCGCCGCCGGTGGCCAGTGGGCCGCCGCCGATATTGACGCGCTCAACCTTGTGCCCGACGCCTATCGCGGACTTGACCGGTACGAAGCGCGCAAGCGCGTCGTTGCCGATATAGAAGCCGATGGCCTGATGATTGCCGTCGAGAACAAGACCATCCAGCAGCCCTTTGGCGACCGTTCGGGCGTTGTCATTGAGCCTATGCTGACGGATCAATGGTATGTCGATGCCAAGACGTTGGCGGCGCCTGCCATTGAGGCGGTGCGTTCGGGTGCGATCGATATTGTGCCGAAGTCATGGGAAAAGACCTATTTCAACTGGATGGAAAACATCCAGCCATGGTGCGTCTCCCGCCAATTATGGTGGGGGCATCAGATACCGGCATGGTTCGACGACGACGGCAAATGCTATGTCGCCGAGACCGAGGAAGCAGCGCAAGCGCTTGCGGGCGAAAGCGTTGCGCTGACGCGCGATCCAGACGTCCTCGATACCTGGTTCTCCTCTGCGCTGTGGCCATTCGGCACCTTGGGCTGGCCCGAACAGACAAAAGAACTCAACCGCCATTACCCGAATGACGTGCTCGTTTCCGGTTTCGACATCCTGTTCTTCTGGGATGCACGCATGGCGATGCAGGGCATTCACTTCATGAAGGAAGTGCCGTGGAAAACGCTGTATCTCCACGGCCTCGTCCGTGCGGCAGACGGCAGCAAGATGTCGAAGTCGAAGGGCAATACCGTCGACCCACTTGGCCTGATTGACCAATATGGCGCCGATGCGCTGCGTTTTTTCATGGCGGCCATGGAAAGCCAGGGCCGCGACATCAAGATGGATGAAAGCCGTGTTGCAGGCTACCGCAATTTTGCGACCAAACTGTGGAACGCGGCCCGCTTCGCACAGTCCAATGGCATCGGTGGATCGCACTCCATCAGCGCGCCCAAGGCCGAGCTAGCGGTCAACCGCTGGATTATTGGCGAAGTTGTCAGCACGGTTGAAAAGCTAAACAAGGCATTTGCTGAATTCCGTTTCGACGGCATGGCTGACGTGCTTTACCACATGGTATTTGACCAGTTTTGCGACTGGTATCTCGAGCTCATCAAGCCAGCTTTTGTCGATGGCGAAAAAGGCGAAATGGACGGCGAGTCCAAGATCGTCGCCGGCTGGGTGCTCGACCAGATATTGGTGATGCTGCATCCGTTCATGCCCTTCATCACTGAAGAATTATGGCACGCGCTGTCGGACCCTGCCGCACCGCGCAGCTATGACATCATTCACGCCAAGTGGCCCGAGCCGAATGCCAGCGTGGACGCGGAGGCGGTTGCCGAAATCAACTGGGTCGTCGACACGATCAGCAAGACACGTTCCTTCAAGGCCGAATTGAATATAGCGCCGGGCACGCGCCTGACCGCGAATATTGCCGATCCGCAACCTGCGACGGTTGCGATCATCGAACGCCAGGGGGCGGCATTGTCACGGCTTGGCCGCATCGACAGCTTTGTTTATGCGCCCGTCGCCACCAACAATGTGGCACAGATCGTGGTTGGCGGGGATACCGTCATATTTGCCCTCGACGGCGTCATTGATCTCGATGCTGAACGGAGCCGCATCGGTAAGGCGATCGAAGCGGCGGCAAAAGAGCGTGATGCGCTCGCCGGCCGCCTGTCCAACGCCGCCTTTGTCGAAAGGGCCAAGCCCGAGGCAGTTGAAAAGGCGCGCGCTGACCATGCCGAAAAGGCGGCAGAGGCAGAGCGGCTTGTAGCGGCATTGGCACGGTTGGGATGACTAAGGGACAAATCCCATCTTGGGCATGCTGCCATTTAGGCGCTATATCGCTGGCATGAAGGCGCCCGCCCATCAACGTGACCTGACCGCGGGCCCGGTGGCAAAGACATTGTTCGCCTTTGCGTTGCCGTCGCTTGGCGTGAATATTCTGCAATCGCTGAACAACTCGGTGAATTCGGTCTGGATCGGGAAATTTCTGGGCGAGGAGGCACTTGCCGCGTCGGCCAATGCCGGGCTCATCATGTTTCTGATGTTCTCCACCTTGTTCGGCTTCACCATGGCAACGACGATATTGATTGGCCAGAATATGGGGCGCCGCGATGTTGTCGCCGTCCGGCGGATCATGGGGACAGCGACCAGCGTATTCTTTATCGCTGGTGTGGTATTTGCCGCGGCTGGATGGATTTTCGCGCCGCAGTTGCTCCGCCTTCTGGCGACGTCTGACGCGGTCTACCCTCTGGCTTTATCCTATCTGCGCGTCATCTTTCTGACTATGCCGGCATCATTCGTGATGGTGCTTATTTCGTCGTCGCTCCGAGGTGTGGGCGATTCGATTACGCCATTTTGGAATACGGTTTTAAATGTCGTTCTCGACATCATCTTGAACCCGATCTTCATTCTGGGATTTGGGCCAATCCCGGCAATGGGTATTGCAGGGTCAGCGCTTGCGACGATTGTCGCCGGCCTCATCAGCTTGGCTTTACTCATGCGCAAGGTTTATGCGCTGGACCTTACAATCCGCTTGCGTACCGACGAGTTGAAATGGCTCTGGCCTGACCCCGTTTATCTAAAACCGATCGCGCGAATGGGCCTGCCTATGGGACTGTCTCTTATTGTCATGTCCGGTTCTGCCCTGGCAATGATTGGCATCATCAATCGCGAAGGTGTCGACACAACCGCCGCATTCGGCGTGATGAACCAGCTTTGGAGCTATGTGCAGATGCCTGCCGTCGCCTTGGGCGGCGCAGTCAGCGCCATGGTTGCGCAGAATATCGGCGCGAACAAATGGGACCGTGTGGGCCGCATCGTGTGGTCTGGCATTGGTATCAATCTGCTGATGTCGGGCGTGCTTATCGGACTTATGACATTGGGCGCTCGCCCACTCCTTGGTCTATTCCTGCCCCTCGACAGTCCAGCGATCGATATCGCCATCCACATCAATCATATCATCGGTTGGAGTTTCATTCTGATGGGTGTTTCAGTCGTGGTAAGCTTTGCCGTGCGGGCAAATGGTGCGGTTATGGCGCCGCTTGTGATCTTGGTCATTAGCGCAATATTAGTGCGGTTCAGCATTGGCTTTGGCCTCTATGGCACGTTTGGAGCAGACGCGATTTGGGCCGCATTCATTGCGACTTCGATCGTCTCCTGCATATTGTCGATTGCTTATTATCTGAATGGCGGATGGAAAAAGGCAAAGGCTATGCCGTTTGCCACCGCGCCGTCCATGCCAGCCATGGCGGAATAATCCTCTGTCCTACAGACCGTGCAATGTGCCATGACAAATCCATGAACCCTATGATTGCCTCGTTGTCCATTCACGCTTCTGCAAAGCAAAATGCCGCGCGTGTGATGTCGTTTTTGCTGATGTTGTTCTGTGCGGCGGGTGTTGCATCTGCACAGCCCGCTGTGTCTGCCCCTCCCCAAAATGTCCGTGCATCGATGGAAGCGGAAACGCGCAGCCCCGTGCCCGGTGATCTGGTGACATTGGCGATCGTCATGGATCCAAAGCCCGGCTGGCACGATTATTGGGTAAACCCAGGCGACGCCGGAACGCCGCTTGAGCTCGCATGGAAATTGCCTGCAGGTGTGACGGCTCGCGCATTGCGCGCCCCCGTGCCCGGGACATTGATGGTTAGCGGTTTCATGAACCATATCTATAAGGCCAGGCATGCCTTTCTGGTCGATGTGCAAATTCCCGAAAGCGCGCGTGCTGGCGATAAAGTGGATATCAAGGTAGACGCGCGCTGGTCGGCGTGTTCAGACCTCGTCTGCGTTCCCGAATCCGCGACACTGATTGTGCCGATGACCGTTGGCACAGGCGTCATCCGCAGCGCAGACCGTGCCCGTTTCGATGTCTTGCGCAGCGCCTTGCCGGTCCCGCTGGACAGGGCAGCGCGATATGAAATAAACGGTACCCGCATCGATCTCGCCATTCCTTACCCCCGAAGCGCGGTGGCCGGCGACGTTTGGTTCTTTGCCAAGAGCGACAACCTGTTTCGCTATTCCGCCCCGCAAAGTGCGCGGCGCACAGGCGATTGGCTTATTGTGAGCGGCGAAGTCAAAAAGTCCTATACGGGGCAGATCGATGGCTTGCTGCGTTTCAATGACGCGCAGGGTCTTGAGCTGCGCGCACTGCCCGGCGCGGTGCCTGCAGGCGGCGACACGGTGACCGTATTGGACGAAGGCGCGCCTGCGCAGCCGCAGCAGCCTCCGATTGGCTTTGGCTGGATACTTGCCTTCTCAGTTCTTGGCGGCTTGTTGCTTAACCTCATGCCGTGCGTGTTTCCGATATTGGGGCTAAAGGCGCTAAGCCTTGCCAAAATGGGCGGGGACGAAAATGAGGCTCGCCGCGATGCAGTCGCATATGCTGTCGGTATCATCCTCAGCTGCCTGGTCCTTGGCGGCATCATGCTTGCATTGCGCGCGGCCGGCGAGGAAGTGGGCTGGGCATTCCAGTTGCAGGATCCTGCCATAGTGTTGCTCCTCCTTTTGCTTATGGCGGCGGTGACCGCAAATCTTGCCGGGCTATTTGAAATTGGCGGCATTGGCGCTGGCGAAAATCTGACTCGCAAGGGCGGTATTGCGGGGTCGTTCTGGACCGGCGTGCTTGCCGCGGTTGTGGCGACGCCTTGCACCGGACCATTCATGGCTGCGGCCATGGGCGCAGCCTTGCTGTTGCCCGCTGGCCTTGCCTTGCTTATATTTGCAGGGCTTGGACTTGGTCTTGCACTACCTTTTCTGGCTATCGCCTTCGTCCCGGCACTGCGCAAACGCATGCCGCGGCCCGGCGGGTGGATGGTGCGCTTCCGCCAATGGATGGCACTGCCCATGGCGCTCACGACATTGGCCTTGTTCTGGCTTCTGGATCAATTGGCTGGCCTAAACGGCGTGATCATATCGGGCGTGGCGGCGCTGATCATATTGGTTGGATTGTTTGAGCTTGGTCGAAGGCAGAAAAGCGGAGCGCCGCGGAAAATGCTTTGGGCCGGCGTAGCGGGTATTGCGCTCGCGGCTTTCGTTGTGCTGGATCAGGTAGCGCTTGCCCCTGCATCACAGATAGCGAAGAATGGTAATCTGGCGTTCAATGAAGCAAAGCTTGAATCGCTGCGGGCCGACGGCAAACCTGTATTTCTTTACTTTACCGCCGATTGGTGCGTCACCTGCAAAGTCAATGAAGCTGCGGCGATTGACCGCAGTGAAACAACTGATGCGCTGGCAAAGGGCGGTATCGTGACCATGGTCGGCGACTATACGCGCCGGGACCCAGCAATTACCCGCTTTCTGGCCAAATATGGCCGGTCAGGCGTGCCATTATATCTCTATTTCCCGAAAAACGGCGAAGCGCGTGTGCTTCCGCAAATCCTGACCGTTACTGACCTCACCGAACTAGCCGGATAATTGCGTTCTGTGTGGCCTTTGGCAACAATTAAACGGCAGCATAACTCTCTAGCAGGTCAATGCGCTGCACACGGTTGGCACCGATAACGGTAATTCCCAAAACTCCCGTGACACCTACCAAGGGAATCGCACATTCGAAACGCGCCTTGGATCCAGGGTCGGGATCGTTCGATCCGGCTGCTGAGCGGATCGCAACGACCTCTATCGCCCAATAATCGGGACGGTCAGTATAATATCGCGGCGCCAATCGGACATCCAGTTCAGGATCAGGCTGATTGCCGTTGACCCACAGATAAAGGCTATCCTGAAAAGGTACGGTGCGGATTTCAGCCGACTCGAAATCAATTATGCGACCGTTAGGGAGGCTCGAAAACGAGCCATTCGAGGGAGTTATCATGATTTTTGCTTAATATTGTTGCGACGGATTGGGATATTAATATTATGTTTTGTTATTTTATTGCGCGTCTCTGATGACCTGAAACTGAACGGACAAGTAAAATCTTGTCCAATTGCTGGACCCAGTTGATTCATTTGCGTTATATTTTTGAAACAGCCGCAAGCCGGTTTGGACTAACCCAATTTGTCCGGGGCATTAGAGGGAACGACTCGGCAACCATGCCCCTTGTTGTTCCGCCTAGACAACAAAAGCAGACGGTCGACCGCTAAAAGCCTTTATTTGCGGACAAATTGGCTGTATTGGCGCAACTGAACATCACAAGGAGTATCGACTATCGCCACCCCGCCTACCCGGCGCGCCATGACCCCGCCTGTTAAAAGTGGTCCGCGCTACAATAATCTTATCACCGTCGAAAAAGTACGGGTCATTGACGATGACGGCGAGAATCTGGGTGTCATGTATACCCGCGAGGCGATTGCACAGGCTGCTGAAGTTGGGCTTGATCTGGTTGAGGTGTCACCGAACGCTGACCCCCCCGTGTGCAAATTTCTGGACATCGGCAAGTTTAAATATGAGGCCCAGAAAAAGGCCAATCTTGCGCGCAAGAGCCAGAAAACCCAAGAAATTAAAGAGATCAAGATGCGCCCCAACATCGATGACCATGATTATATGGTGAAGATGAAGAAGGTCGCCGAGTTCATTGAAGAAGGTGATAAGGTCAAGATAACGTTGCGCTTCCGCGGTCGTGAATTGGCACACCAGCAATTGGGCATGCAGTTACTTCAGCGCGTTCAGGCGGATACGACTGAAACCGCTAAAATCGAGGCGCATCCCCGTATGGAAGGCCGCCAGATGCTGATGGTGCTGTCACCCAAATAAGGGGGCAGTCACCATATGGCTTGCCGAATCAATTCGGCGCCGATGATGACCATCAAAAGCTGGATGATGAGGTTAAAGCGCTCGGGCGAGACGCGCTTTACCAACTTGACACCCAATATGGTGCTCAAGATCGCAAGCGGCAGGAACAGGGCCGTGAGCTTCATATTTTGTGCGTTAAACTGGCCAAGCGCAGCGTAAGCAGGCACCTTCATCCAATTGATAATCGCAAAGAATATCGACGATGTACCAACGAACACCAGATGGGGGAAGTTGCGCGACAGCGCCCAGATCTGGAATGGTGGCCCACCAGCATGGGCAATCTGGCTCGTAAACCCCGAAACGCCCCCCATGATGGCCCCAACCCAGCTGGGGGCAGGGCCAGAAAGCCTTGCCTGTATGCCAAGCATCGGAAGCAGCCGGTAGACGCCGAATGACAGCGCAATAACACCCACAAAACCGCGCACCGCACCCTCGTTAATGGATGACGCCAACAACCATCCCAGAAATATGCCCACAACGGCCCCGGGCAGTGTCAGGATCAAAGTTGGCACGTCAAAACTGCGGCGGAAGGCCCAGACGCTGACGACATCCTGAACCATGAGGATCGGCAGCAACATGCCCGCGGCGGCGACGGGGTCCATGACCAGCGCCAGCATGGGCATGGCCGCGGCGCCAAGCCCGGCGAAGCCGCCTTTGGCAAGCCCGACCAGAATAACGGCGGCACTTGCTATGATGTAAAAGCTTATGTCGGTCGGCAGGCTCAAGGCGTCTTGGTGCGCTTCCGCAAGGCAAGGACATAGATAATGGTCGCAGCGGCGGCGAATAGGAACCATTGCAGTGCATAAAACCCATTGCTCGAGATCTTGCGCTCTATTTTCTCCAACGAGGGCGGCTCGGCGGTGCGTAACCCTCCAAGGCCGGCATTCGATACCAGCATGGGGCGCAAGACGATGGATTTGCCGAACAGCTTGGCGGCCATGGATTGCCGGTCAGGCTCAGTTGTGATGATCCCCTCAACCGGGCCACCATTCCAGGCAATCTTCTGGTTGGGCCGGTTGGATATGCCCGCCACGATCAAGGCACCTGGTCCCTCGGCGCCAGTCACGCACTCGGCGAGATATCGAGTCCCGGTTTTACCCGAAATATCAGTGCCGGAATCTTCTTTCCATTCGGACACCCGCAGACAGTTAACAGCCGATTTGCGGTGTAAGGCCTGCATCCCGACAGGACCCAAGGCGGGATAAGCGATAGCTGGCTTGCCGCTGTTGGCGGTCACTTGCTGCAACAATAGAGCATTTTGGGTCTTGCGTTGTAACTGCCAAAAGCCAAGGCCAATCATTGTGGCAACCGCAAGAGCAACAAATATCGTTGGAATGACTGGCCAGCGTGTCATCTCACATCACCCTTTCAAGTTTCGTTCGTCCTGCTGCGGTACTCGGCTGCCAATAAGGCCGCTTTTGCCATGCGCAAGGTAACTACCGTCAGTGCAGCGGTGAACGGCACCCAAATGACCACATGCACCCAAAATGGCGGGCGAAACGCAGAATCCAGCATCAACGCAAATATGATGACCACGGCGCCTATGGCCATGACGAGCAAGGCGGCCGGGCCATCACCAACGTTGAAGCTGTCATAGTCCAGGCCGCATTGGTCGCATTTATGTGCGAACTGGCCAAGTCCAGCAAACAAAGTTTTGCTCCCGCATTGGGGACAGAGACCAAAAAGGGCAGCCCGCATTATGCTGGGCTGCCCTTCGTTGGATGATTCTGATGTCATTTACGCGTGAACTGGTGCGCCCCAGCCGCCCCAGATGTAAATGGTGATGAAGAGGAAAAGCCACACGACATCGACAAAGTGCCAATACCATGCCGCCGCTTCAAAACCGAAATGCTGCTTTGGCGTGAAGTGGCCCTTGTAGCTGCGGGCAAGGCAGACCGACAGGAAGATGGTGCCAACGATCACATGGAAGCCGTGAAATCCGGTCGCCATGTAAAATGCTGTACCGTAGTTCAGTCCGGCAAACGGGAACGGTGCTTCGGCATATTCATAAGCCTGAATGCTGCTGAAAAGCAGGCCTAGCAGGATGGTCAGCCAAAGACCCTTTTTCAGACCGTCACGATCACCATGAATGAGCGAATGGTGCGCCCAAGTCACAGTCGTGCCCGAGCACAACAGGATCAGGGTATTCAGCAAGGGAAGTTTCATCGAGTCGAGAACTTCAAGACCCTTTGGCGGCCACTGCATCAACGCAGCGGCGCCATCCTGACCGATCAGGTTGGTGACGGTAAAGGCGTGCGTTTCCACGTCTTTGACGATCTCAAGCGGCACAGGGAACAAGGAATAGTCAAACCATGCCCAGAACCATGCCACGAAGAACATGACCTCCGAGGCGATAAACATCAGCATCCCATAGCGCAGGTGAAGCTGGACAACAGGGGTGTGATCGCCGGCATGTGCCTCACGAATGACGTCGCCCCACCAGGCGTAGAAGGTGTAGATCACACCAATCAAGCCAAGACCGAAGATCAGGCTGCCATAACCGAACTGTTCGGGATGCATCCACATCACGAGGCCAAAGAACATGGTCAGCGCTGAAAATGACCCCAGCAACGGCGTGATGCTTGGTGGTAAAATATGGTAATCGTGATTTTTGGCACCCGCCATTGTCAATTCCCTGTAGTCAGTCGTGTCGCGATTTGCCTTAGCTTCCGTTCGCCGTCTGGTCCACCGTCTTTGGCTTCTCCACCGGGTAGAAAGTGTAGCTAAGGGTGATTTCCTGAATGTCTTTGGTGTTCGGATCCGTCATGATCTTGGGATCGACATAATATAGCACGGGCATGCGGACCTGCTCGCCCGGCTTCAATGTCTGCTCCGTAAAGCAAAAGCACTGGATCTTGTTGAAATATTTGCCGGCCAGCTCAGGCGTTACGTTGAACGCAGCTGTTCCCGTGATGGATTCATTGGACAGGTTCTTGGCAAGAAAGATCGACATGTCCTTCGCACCAATGGTCACGGTGTCGGTGGGCCGTTCCGGTTTGAAGTCCCACGGCAAGTCGCTGCGATGGTTGGCATCGAATCTTATGACCATGGTCTTGTTTATTGCGTTGACGGTCGCGGCCTGTGCGGCATCGACGCGCATCGTGGTTCCACCAAAGCCGGTGACCTGGCAGAAGATGCGGTAAAGCGGAACAGCAGCAAAGCCAACGCCAACCATAGAGACCGCGAGACCAGCGGCCAGAAAACCCATTTTCGCGTTCGATACGGCCATCAGTTCGCTCCCCCGACCTTTACGACGGTAATGAAGAAGAAAAGGATGCACAGTCCAACAAGCGCAACACCCATCACGCGGGACCGAGCAGCCTGACGTTTACGGATAACGGCGGTCTCTTCGACGGTGTACGGCGGGCGATCAATTGGGGTCATGATATGAGCATCCGGTCAAACGCGAAGAGCGCAAAGAGAAGGAAAAGGTAAAGGATTGAAAAAGCGAATAGTTGCTTTTCTGGCTTCATAGCCGCCGCTTCAATGGCGTCATTTTTCCACACCCGATACGCTAACACAAGAAACACGAGGTTCAACGCGATAGACGTCACACCGTATAGCCAACCGGTCTGGCCAATCACGAACGGCAATATGGCGGTTGCCGCCATCGGAAAGCTGTAAGCGAAAATCTGGTTCCGTGTGACCTTCTGCCCCTTTACATTGGGCATCATCGGAATACCGGCCGCGCCGTAATCGGTCTTCATGAACAAGGCGAGCGCCCAGAAGTGCGGCGGTGTCCACAAAAAGATAATGGCAAACAGCAATATCGGTAAAAGCGTGACATCACCGGTAACAGCCGCCCAGCCAATGACTGGCGGAAATGCACCCGCAGCGCCGCCGATTACGATATTCTGCGGCGTGTTTGGCTTAAGCCATATGGTGTAGACGATTGCGTAAAAGAAGATCGAGAAGGCAAGCAGCCCAGCGGACAGCCAGTTGACGGCGACGCCCATGATACCAACCGAAAAGGCTGCAAGCCCAATGCCGAAATGCAGTGCGGATTGACGGTCCATCCTGCCCGCAGGCAGAGGCCGACGCGACGTGCGCGCCATTTTGGCGTCAATATCCGCTTCGTAATATTGATTCAACGCACCGCACGCACCTGCACCCAATGCAATGCACAGGATTGCAGTAAAGCCAATCACCGGGTGGATATCGCCCGGCGCCGCAAGCAAACCGCAAAGCGCGGTGAACACGACCAGAGACATAACCCTTGGCTTGGTCAATGCCCAGAAGTCGCGCCATTCTGCCGGCAAAATGATGTCACGCGTTGCGGTAGTCATGCCTGTTCCTAAACGTACGAAACGTTCAAAGCGGCGAACCGCCGCCGGTTACTTGATAACCGGCAGCGTTTCGAACTGGTGATATGGAGGAGGGCTCGACAACGTCCACTCAAGCGTCGTTGCGCCTTCACCCCAATAATTGCCTTCTGCACGTGGTCCTGCGACCAGCGACCAGATGACATTGACGAAGAAGATCAAAACCCCGAACGCCATGATGACATAGCCTGTCGACGCAACGCCGTTCCAATATGCAAAAGCCTCTGGATAATCAGGATAACGACGCGGCATGCCCGAGTTTCCGAGGAAGTGCATCGGGAAGAACAACACGTTCACGCCGATGAAAAACACCCAAAAGTGCAGATGGCCAAGGAATTCGTTGAGCCGGCGACCCGACATCTTGCCAAACCAGTAATAGAAGCCGGCAAAGAGCGAGAACACTGCACCCAGCGACAATACATAATGGAAATGCGCGACCACATAATAAGTGTCGTGCAAGTTGTCGTCGAGACCACCATTGGCCAGTACGACACCCGTCACGCCACCAACGGTGAACATGAAGATGAAGCCCATGGCCCAAACCATTGGTGTCTTGAAGCTTACCGAACCGCCCCACATTGTTGCGATCCAGCTGAAAATCTTGATGCCTGTTGGCACCGCGATCACCATCGTTGCCGCAGTGAAGTACATCTTCATGTCAACGCTCATGCCCGTGGTGAACATGTGGTGCGCCCAGACGACGAAGCCGACCACGCCAATCGCGACCATGGCATAAGCCATGCCGAGATAACCAAAGACCGGCTTGCGGCTGAAGGTTGCGACGATCTGGCTGATGATGCCGAAGCCCGGCAGGATCATAATGTACACTTCAGGGTGGCCGAAGAACCAGAAGAGATGCTGGTACAGAACTGGATCACCGCCAGCCGACGCATCGAAGAATGCGCCGCCAAAGTTACGGTCAACCAGAAGCATCGTGATAGCGGCCGCCAGAACCGGCAAAGCCAGCAACAGCAGGAACGCAGTGACCAGCACCGACCAGACGAACAGCGGCATTTTGTGCAAGGTCATGCCCGGCGCACGCATGTTGAAGATGGTAGTGATGAAGTTGATAGCACCCAAAATCGAAGCCGCACCAGCAAGGTGAAGCGAGAAGATCGCCATGTCGACCGCCGGTCCGACTGAGCCGGAGGTCGAAAGCGGGGCATAGACCGTCCAGCCGGTACCTGCGCCAAGACCAGTGCCGCCCGGGACAAAGCTTGAACCAAGCAACATGATAAACGCGACAACCGTCAGCCAGAAGCTGACATTGTTCATGCGCGGAAACGCCATGTCAGGTGCGCCAATCATGAGCGGGACGAACCAGTTGCCGAAACCGCCAATAATGGCTGGCATCACCATGAAGAACACCATGATCAGACCGTGTGCGGTGATAAGAACGTTCCACATATGGTAGGCTTCGTCCATGGACGCTTCCTTGCCGGCCATCATCGATGCCCAGCCCTGCAGATATTGAATACCTGGCGCAGCAAGCTCCATGCGCATCAGGCCCGAAATCGCGCCACCGACAATCCCTGCGAAAATAGCAAAGATCAGATAAAGCGTTCCGATATCCTTATGGTTGGTCGACATAAACCAGCGGGCAAAAAAGCCCGGCTTGTGGTCCGCGTCATGATGGTCATGCGCGTGAAGGTCTGTACCTGTGGCGGCAATGGTTGTCATCCGTCTGGCCTCTTTACTTGGTTGGCGCTGCAGGTGCAGCAACTGTGTCTGGGTTATTTGCGGTTCCCGCAGGAGCCACAGGAGCGGCTACGCTTTGCCCTGGAGCAGCGGCGGCGGCGGGCGCTGGCTTGGCTGCACCCGGCATCGTGCCGCCCTGGGCCTTGACCCATGCTTCAAACTGCGCGGGCGGAAGCGCCTCTACCACTAGGGGCATGAACGCATGACGTGCGCCGCATAATTCGGAACATTGACCAAAATATACACCGGGCTTCGTGATCGTAAGCGATTTTTCGTTCAGACGGCCCGGTACGGCATCCAGCTTGAACCAAAGCGACGGTACGGCAAAAGCGTGGATCACGTCAGCAGCAGTCGTCTGGATGCGCAATGGAACGCCTGCTGGCACAACCATGCGGTTGTCCGCGGCCATCAGCTTTGGTCCATCATTGTCTGTACGGAAGCGTTCGCCCTTAGCGACGTCTTCTTTTTCCTTCAGCATGTTCGACACGACTTCGAAACCACCATGATCAGGGTAAGTATAACCCCAGTACCACTGATATCCGGTTGCCTTGATGGTCACCGCGTTGGCAGGGGCTGGCTTGAACTGCTTCGCAAGAAGGTCAAGCGATGGATAGGCAATGCCCAACAAAATGAGCACAGGGACCAGAGTCCAGACCACCTCAATAAAGGTGTTGTGCGTTGTTTTCGATGGCACAGGGTTAACACGGCGGTTGAACCGTAAGACCACCCAAAGCAGCAGACCAAGAACGAAGATCGAGATGACCGTGATGATAGGCAACAGGACAGCGTTGTTGATCCATTTGGCATATTGGCCATTGTCGCTGAACTGTTCCTGAAAATCTACTTCTTTGGGCCTGGGCATGCCAACGCTGTTTTTATAGTCAGGACGCATTGGCGTGTAACCGGGCAATGATCCGTCCATGGACTTGGGCGCAGCGGCGGCAGCAGGTGCGCCTTCTGTCGCTGGGGTCGCGGTTGCAGCAGCCGGCGTTGCTACGACGGGCGCAGCCACTTCCTTTGCCACCGGCGCAGGAACCGGAGTCGCAGTCTGCGACATCGCCACAGTAGGCGTGGTCAGCACAGCCAGCAGTACCAAAACTTTCTTCAACATATTCATCAACTTGGCCCCGTATTCTTGGTGCGGCGCAGGAACATTGCGCGGGTCTAACCTGTCTTAAGACGGCCGGACTGGGGCGACCTATAGTCGCGCTAATCCGAAGCCTCAAGCGGTCGATTGATTATTTTTAGCATTTAATTGCTTCACTTTTCTACCTATTTGCGTTGCATTCCGCTAAACGGAACATGCAAAAGATAACATTCGCCAGCAAGGACACGTCTCCCCATCATGACCGAAGATGAAATACTGTCTGAATTCCGTAGCGTCGAGGCCTTGTTAGAAGGACACTTCCTGCTCTCTTCTGGGCGGCATAGCGCATATTATCTGCAATGCGCGCGTTTGCTGATGAATCCCGAACGTGCGGGTCGCATTTCCCTTGCCATAACGCAAAAGATCCCGCGCGAAGTACGCAGCGAGATCCAAGCCGTCATTTCGCCTGCAATGGGCGGAATCATCATCGGACATGAGATGGGCCGCGCGCTTGGCGTTGACGCTATGTTCGTCGAGCGCCCTGACGGCGTGTTCGGATTGCGCCGCGGCTTTTCGCTCGTCCCGGGCACTAAGGTGCTGATGGTCGAGGATGTTGTCACCACTGGTTTGTCGTCACGCGAAGCCATTGCGGCCATTGAGGCCGCTGGCGGAACCGTTATCGCCGCTGCGGCCGTCGTCGACCGCTCTGCAGGAACTGTCGAACTCGGCGTGCCATTTTATCCGCTTATTGAACTGAACTTTCCGACATACGCCCCCGACGAATTGCCGCCCGAGCTTGCCGCGACGCTGGCGGTAAAGCCAGGTAGCCGGCAATTATGAAGCAATTCCTCTGCGCAATAACCTTTCTATTTTTGCTCTGCGGACAAACGCCTCCGCCCGAATCAGCAACTGCGCCTTCGCCTGCGCCTAAAATTTCTGCGCAGAAACTGGACAAGATTCTCGAGTCTGCAAATTTGGCAGGAACGGTCTTGATCGCACGCGGCGATGACATTGTTTATGAGCGCGCATTTGGGACGATTAGCCCCGATGGCGGCAAACGCCATCAATTGGGGCAGGTTTGGCGTTATGCGTCGGTCACTAAGCAATGGGCCGCGACGATTGCCATGCAAGAGGTGGCTGCCGGCCGGCTTGACCTCGACACGCCAATTTCAAAATATTTGCCCGACAGCAAGGCGCCTTTTGCTTCCAAAATCACCGCCCGCATGTTGATGCAACATGTGTCCGGCCTTCCCCGCACCGAAGACGGTCCCTTAGGCGCTGACCAATGGGCCCAATTTTATATACTGCCGCAAGGCAGTCCTGGAACGGGCGTGTCATTTTGTGAAGGGCCAACGAATAACGCTCCGCCAGCCCAATTCCATTATGGCGACTGCGATTTCGTCATGGTTGGCGCGCTGCTTGAGAAAATCACTGGCAAATCATTCGCTACGCTGGTGAAAGAACGCATCAGCCAGCCATTGCGTCTGAAAAGCGTGGGCATGTTCCCGCGGTCAAAACCAACTGTTGCAGGATTTGAAGCCGACAAGCCTGAATCACGCGTATTTCGTCTGGAGAATTTTGGTGCTGCGGGCGCATTATATGGCACAACGCATGACTTGCTGCGCTTTGACCGCGCATTGATGACCAGCAAGCTTCTGCCAGACAAAGAGCGCGAGATCATGTGGAGCGGGGATCCGAAACTTGGCTTTGCGGCCTTTGGTCAATGGGCCTTTAGCTTTCCCATCAAGGGTTGCGGGGAAACGCCTGTGCGCTTTGTCGAGCGCCGCGGTGCAATCGGCGGCGTTGTATTGCGCAACATCATTCTTCCCGAATGGGATATGGTCATCATCATGACTTCCAACCGCGCTGAGGCCGACGCAGGTTTTGGTGAAATCTGGCAGCAACAGGGCATATCTCATGACGTCATCTCTGCTGCATTATGTAAGGACCCATCTGCGTGAGTGCTCCCCTGCGTCTCGGCGTCAACATCGACCATGTGGCAACCATCCGCAACGCCCGCGGCGGGGAGCATCCCGATCCTGTTCGTGCGGCACAGATCGTCGCAGAGGTTGGTGGTGACGGCATTACCGCCCACCTTCGCGAAGACCGGCGTCACATTCGCGATGCTGATATCGAGCGAATCATGGCGGCCACCAATTTGCCGCTCAATCTCGAAATGGCGGCAACCGAAGAAATGTTGGAAATCGCGCTTCGGCACAAGCCGCA
>JANMJX010000263.1:0-1904 GCA_031371575.1 Sphingomonadales bacterium | reverse complement strand
AAGCGGATCGCCCGGCGCTATGCCGCTGAACGCCGCTTTAAGGCGATGGGATTCATTGCCGTCGGCTTGTCTACATTGTTCCTGGCCTTTTTGTTGTTCACGATGCTCGGCCAAGGGCTGCGCGGTTTTCAGCGGACCGAGATCGCCGTAGAGTTCGATTTTCCAGCGCTCACCTCTGGAACCACAGCGGCGTCCATCACTGGTCCAAATGCAGATGCTGCGCTCAATTCCATGGATATTTCGGGGCTAGTCGAGCTTGCCGTCGGGCAACAATATGCCGGATTTGGCGACAGCCTGCTTACAGCATCTGCCGCGGCCAATGTGCGACAGATGCTGCTGGATAATCCCGATCTGGTGACGTCGAAGCAGACATTATGGCTGCCTGCGGACACGCGGCTGGACATCGCGTACAAACGCAGCGGTGAACCCGCCGCGGAAAAAACCGTCGCTGCGTTGGCGGAAAAAGATACCCTGCGCACTGGCTTTAACTGGACGTTCCTAACTGGCGCGGACGCGACGGACCCATCGTCGGTCGGTATTTGGGCAGCGTTCAAAGGGTCACTGATGACGATGGTCATCACGCTTCTGCTGGCATTTCCCGTTGGCGTATTGGCCGCTTTGTATCTCGAAGAATATGCGCCCAAGAACAAGCTGACCGACATGATCGAAGTGTCGATCAACAACCTTGCTGCGGTACCATCGATCATTTTCGGCTTGCTTGGTCTTGCGGTGTTCCTCACCATATTCGGCATGCCGCGATCATCCGCGCTGGTTGGTGGATTGACGCTCGCGTTGATGACCATGCCCGTTATCGTAATCGCCGGCCGAAATGCTGTGAAATCGGTCCCACCTTCGATTCGTGAGGCTGCCTTGGGCATCGGCGCATCGCCCGTCCAGGTTGTGTTCCACCATGTTCTGCCGCTCGCACTTCCTGGCATATTGACAGGCACAATCATCGGCATGGCGCGCGCCTTAGGCGAAACTGCACCCTTGCTGATGATTGGAATGCGCGCATTTATTCCCGCCGCCCCTCAAGGATTCAGCGATGCCGCGACTGCCCTGCCCGTGCAGATTTATCTCTGGTCGGATGAAGTGAACCAGGGCTTTGTGGAAAAAACCAGTGCCGCAATCATCGTGTTGCTGATATTCTTGCTGAGCATGAATGCGCTTGCGATTTATCTTCGCAACCGATTTGAAACGCGCTGGTGACCTATGAACAAGAAGGACGATGATGTGGGCGCAACGCCAAGACAAACAAAAATATCCACGCGCCATGTGAATGTATTCTATGGCGACAAGCAAGCGATCAACGATGTGTCGATTGACGTGGATAGAGAACATGTCACAGCCTTCATTGGCCCGTCGGGTTGTGGGAAATCCACGTTCCTGCGATCGTTGAACCGGATGAACGACACTGTGGTTGGCGCACGCGTCGAAGGCGAGATACTGCTTGATGGTCAAGATATCTACGCTTCGTCCATGGACGTGGTCCAACTGCGCGCCCGCGTCGGAATGGTGTTTCAAAAGCCAAATCCTTTCCCAAAGTCCATCTACGACAATGTCGCTTATGGTCCCCGGATTCACGGTCTTGCCAGTGGCAAGACGGAGTTGGACCAGATTGTCGAAAAGTCGCTCACACGTGCGGGGCTCTGGACCGAGGTAAAGGACCGTCTGAGCGAAAGTGGCACCGCCCTGTCAGGTGGTCAGCAACAGCGCCTGTGCATCGCACGTGCCATTGCGGTCGACCCCGAAGTCATTTTGATGGATGAGCCCTGTTCAGCACTTGACCCCATTGCCACCGCGCGCATCGAGGAGTTGATCCACGATCTGCGCGGCAAATATGCTATCATCATTGTGACCCACAACATGCAGCAGGCCGCGCGCGTTTCGCAACGCACCGCCTT
>JANMJX010000236.1:0-3297 GCA_031371575.1 Sphingomonadales bacterium | reverse complement strand
AAGTGAAGCGATCTGAGTGATGCTCGGCGCAAATGTTTGCGTATACGCCCATGCCCCAAAGCTTGCGTAAGGTAGCAATAATGATGTGGCCAATTCGAGCGAAACCTGCGCGAGCGGGAAAACGAAAAGGCCTGCCAACAGCGGCAACCGATCATAACACAGCCGATCAGCAGCAAAGGGCAAGGCCAGGACGAGCCCGAGGGCAACGGCCGATCCGATACTGAGCGGAAGAGACAGCGGCACGATGCCCGTCCACTGCAGCCCACCAGCTATCGCGGACGCGACCACGAGCCCCACCAGCGATACCCATGTCGAGCTGTGCCGCATAAGCGCAAGCAGCAATCCGGGAACGATCCAGATTAACCCTGGAACAAGCTGGCGACCATTCGTAAACCCAAGGGCAGCGCCGAGCGTCACGAATGCCGCAAAGTGCCACTTCACGCTCAAAAGAGCTATTCTGTTCATGATGTAACCCCCGAACAATCCCTACGGCACGGCAGTGTCAAAGGCAACCGGTGGCATTTAGCGAGTGTGGCTCGAGAGGAGCGAGTTGAACTGCTATTGGTAGATTCCGACTGTTTGCAGGCAAAGTGCGGCGGGGGTGTTGCGTGGGAGAGCTTCTTAGCCACACTGAGAGTGGGACAAGCGCAATGTTAGGGCGGCTACCGACAACATTGCGGACGGTTGTTCAGCGAATTTGGGAGCGACAAAACCGCCATCTGGTCATAAGTTACCACGATGACCGGACGTGTGATCGTGCTTAATGGTGTAGGCAGTGCAGGAAAGACTTCTGTAGCGAAGGCTTTCCAGCGGATCGCCGTCGATCCGTTTCTTCATGTATCGGGAGACGCTTTTCTGGACATGATCGCGCCTCAAATGTGGGGCGATGAACGAGGCATTGTCTTTCGGCAGCTTGAGGAAGGCGGGCGTCCGTCAATCGAGATTGATATAGGCATTGAGATTGAGCGCTTGATGGAAGGGATGCGCGCTTCCGTCGCTGCGCTCGCCAAGGCTGGCAACAACTGCGTAGTGGATGATGTCATGCTGTCCGCAACCGATCAGCAATCCTATTTAGGCGCATGCCACGACGTCCCAATCTACTTCGTCGCGATCCATGCGCCTCTCGACATTCTCGAAGAGCGAGAACGAAATCGCGGCGACCGCCTGATTGGCCTGTCGCGTTGGCAACTCCCCCGAGTTCATAGAGGCATCGGATATGATTTCGAGATCGACACGACGAACAAGGGACCAGACGATGTTGCGCGCGAAATTGCATCCGCTTTGAACGTTCAAGTCGGCAATATCTGATAGTGCGCTCCCCACAACCTTCCAGCAATCTGATTAGCCAATTGGCGACACTTAAAGCAGACGGTCGGGACGCGACAACTTTTCCCACATAACCGCCCGTATTCCTCGGCCCCAAAGCGGACCTTTCCTTGGCGCTAGGACCGAACCCATTGGTAAGTGATGTCCGGCATCTTCTCTTCGTTGCGTTCGCCGTCGTTGAGCTCCTCGATGACGAAGCCATGCTTTTCGTAAAATTTCCGAGCGTTCACATTCGACTGAAAGGTGTAGAGCCGCAACTCAGACTGCTTCTCTTTTGCTAGGCACACCAATCAAGACCCTATCCCAGCTCGATGAGTCGCCGGATCGACATAGAGATGGTCAATCCACCCCGGCAGTAAGGCGATGAAACCCTGAAGTCGGCTTCCATCAAACACGCCCCATAACTCGTCTTCGAGTATGACCTCATAACGGTAGAATATATGATACTCGTCAGCAGAATATAGCGTTGTGTCGTAGCCGGGAATAAGCGCAACGGCGACACGATGAAGAGTTGCAGCTTGCTCGATGTGGTCGACAGTCAGTTTTTTAATGGCAGACATAGTGCTCCTTTAAATTATAAGCCGACGTTCCGCACTCCACGACTTTCCAAAACTTTCCAGCCGCTAGCTACAGTTAAGCTGGTCCACAAAAGCAGTCATCGGCAGTGGAAAGAGCGTGCTGAATGAATGACCGGTTTGCAAAACGCAAAAAGGCTTAATGAATGTCCGAAAACTTCGCGAAACCGGAACCAAACCGTCGCAAGTCATTTTGTTATTTTTCCAAATCTGCTGCAATCCGCTTCAGAAAATTGGCTGTCGACCAGTCAAAGTCTCGCACCTCGATATCTGGCTCGTAAGAAACGCCTTTGCCACGTGGTCGACCCACGTACATTTTCATTGGAATGATCGCGTAGGCCATGCCTGACGGCAGCTTCGGATTGCGCACCTCCATATAGGTCGAGTCTGCACTGGAAGGCGCTCCGATCAGCTTTGTGTTGGGGAAACGTTTGAAATAGTCGATGGCATCAAGGCATGCGCTTGCACATTGGCCAGGGACGATCACATAGACGGGGGTTTTTAGCTCTGCTGGTTCGTCAGCCTTCGCTACATCATCGTCTTCTGGAATGTCAGGCTCGACCAAATATTTGTCGCCACGCGTCACAGCCGCTTCAAAGACTGGCAAAAACATTTCGACTATAGCAGCACTTCCCGGATCACCCTGTTGCTCTAGCAAGGGGATGAACTCCTTTACCGCTGCAAGGTTGCCCGCTGTTGGCCGCCACCAAGTCTGCGTTTTTGCGAAATAGTCTTTTAGAGCCCCATCAACCCGCGCGTCGCCCCACAGCTGCTTTGTCAACATCTTGCTCCAATTGGACGAGCCGCCATGATTGAAGCGGAGATCAAGAACGATTGCGCGCGCGCTTAACAGCTTTTTGCGGTTCGCTGCCGTATCGGCATAGAGCCGTTTGTAAGCGGCGGTCCCAGCATCATCGGGCTGGAAATCGGGCAATGCATACCAGAATATGCCAGGCGCCCGCTCCATCAGACCAATCGGAAGCAAATCGCCATTGGCCGATCCATTTTTCCAAGCCTGATAATAGTCTGGCACCACACTCCAGCTGAGTTTGCGACTGTGATATTTGCCGCTGTGCCGAAACAGGCAAGTTTTGGGTAGTGTCACAAAGGGGTTACCATCATCGACAAACAACCGCCGCGCGCTAGACCACCATTCGCCGGGTATGTCCCGACCGCTGGAAAAGCGAAAGTAATTGCGTTCGATGAGGGCTTCGACTGGCAGTTTGTCGCAAGAAACTATCCGCGCACCTTCGGGTAGGCCTCCAATATCGGATTTGAACACATACATCGCGTTGCCACGCCAGGCGGCTACAAAGCCAGGCCACCTGATTGACGGCGACATCGCATCCGGCAGCGATGCATAGGCACCCGCATGCCCATCGTTCAAAACTGCTTT
>JANMJX010000227.1:0-2323 GCA_031371575.1 Sphingomonadales bacterium | reverse complement strand
AACGCCATGACAATGTCGGATCCGAGCAGGCGCTGGATCTCCATGGAACGTTCAGGCGACAGCATATGCTTTGACCCGTCGAGATGGCTTTGAAACGACACGCCTTCTTCCGTGATTTTACGCAGCGCCGACAGGCTCATCACCTGATAGCCGCCGCTGTCGGTCAGTATCGGCCGGTCCCATCTCGAAAATTGATGCAAGCCCCCAAGCCGCGCAACGCGCTCTGCGCCGGGGCGAAGCATGAGATGATAGGTATTGCCAAGGATGATATCCGCGCCCGTCGCACGCACTTCGGCAGGGCGCATCGCCTTGACCGTTGCTGCAGTGCCCACGGGCATGAACGCGGGCGTGCGGATCTCGCCCCGGTGCATCTGGATAGTGCCGGTGCGCGCCTTGCCGTCGGTGGCGGAAATCGAAAACTGGAATCTTGAGGTCATGCTGGGGGCTTTAGAGACTGACAACCGATTTGTCATTCCCGCCTTCAGTTCACGCTGGTTCCTCCCCCTCGACTTGCGATGGGGAGGGGGACCGTTCGCGCAGCGAAGGGTGGAGGGGCCAGCAACCTTTTCAACAGAAAACTCCGTCGCACCAGCGCAGGCTGGTGCCTATGACGTATGCCAATGAACTGTGTCTGTGGCGACCGAAAGGAGCGATAGGCCCCAGCCTGCGCTGGGGCGACGGGGCGTTGACGCCGCCTCCTCATCGCAAGTCGATGGGGAGGATTTCACAAATTACCCTTTCAACCGCCGCCGCACCGTCCCATATAGGCGGGATGACTTATACCGACCCCCGCTCGTACCTTTACCAACCCGGTCTGCTTGACCCTGACGCAGCGCAGCGCATCACGCGCGATGCGCTTCAGGCGTGCGATGATGGCGAGCTGTACTTGCAATATAGCGCGACCGAGAGCTTCGGCTTTGATGATGGTCGCCTGAAAATGGCGGACTATTCAACCGGGTCAGGCTTTGGCCTGCGCGGTGTATCGGGCGAAATGACGGGATTCAGCCACGCCAACGACATGAGCGAGGCCGCCATCCGCCGTGCAGGCGAAACGCTGAAGCTGCTGGATCCCGCGAAAGAACAGCCAGCACCGCCGCCCCGCCAGAACAACCGGCATCTTTACACCGATGGCAATCCGCTTGAGCTTGTGCCGTTCGCGCAAAAAGTCGCCTTGTGCCAGCAGATCGACGCTGCCGCGCGTGCACGCGACCCCCGCGTTGCGCAGGTGAGCGTTGGGCTTTCGGCCAGTTGGACGGTGGTCGAGATCGTCCGCGCCGATGGCTTTGTCGCGACCGATGTGCGGCCTCTGGTGCGGCTGAATGTGTCCATCGTGGCGCAAGATGGCGATCGCCGCGAAACCGGCACCTACGGCTTCGGCGGGCGCTATCTCTACGACAAGTTGTTCGAAGAGCATGAATGGGAACATGCGATCGACGTCGCATTGGCGCAGGCGCTGACCAACTTGCGCTCGGTCGCGGCGCCAGCGGGCGAAATGACCGTTCTGCTCGGACCCGGCTGGCCCGGTATATTGCTGCACGAAGCGGTCGGCCATGGCCTTGAAGGCGATTTCAACCGCAAGGGCAGCAGCACTTTTTCCGGCAAGATCGGCCAGCGCGTCGCTGCGCCCGGCGTCACCGTCGTTGACGACGGCACGATGCAGAACCGTCGCGGGTCGCTGTCGATTGACGATGAAGGCACGCCGACTCAGGAAAATGTCCTGATCGAAGACGGCATCCTGCGCGCCTATATGCAGGACCGGATGAATGCCCGGCTGATGGGCGTTGCGCCGACCGGCAATGGCCGCCGCGAAAGCTACGCCCATGCCCCGATGCCGCGGATGACCAATACCTTCATGCGCGGCGGCAATGACGACCCCGCCGAGCTTTTGAGCCGCGTCAAGAACGGCATCTTCGCCAAGAGCTTCGGCGGCGGGCAGGTTGACATCGTCTCGGGCAAGTTCGTGTTCAGCTGCACCGAGGCCTATCTGGTCAAGGACGGCAAATTGGGCGATCCGATCAAGGGCGCGACTCTGATTGGCGACGGACCCACCGCGCTCAACAAGGTCATTGGCCTTGGTAACGACATGGCGCTCGATGACGGCGTAGGCGTCTGCGGCAAGGCGGGGCAAAGCGTGCCAGCGGGCGTTGGCCAGCCAACCACCTTGGTGAGCGCGCTCACCGTCGGCGGCACGGCGGGGTGAACGACAACGAAGACGAAGACGTCGAAATGGCGATGCCGCCAGCAAACTGGGCGGCAACATTGCTGCGGTTCTGGTTCGACGAACATAAGGATTCCGACTGGTTCGGCGGTGGCCCCGATTTCG